>JAFDMG010000040.1 GCA_019306045.1 Deltaproteobacteria bacterium
CCGCCTGCCCCTGGACGGCCTGCGCCTGGCGCCGCCGGTGGCGCGGCCGGGAAAAATCATTGCCATCGGCCTCAATTACCGGGATCATGCCGCCGAGGGCAAGGCAGAGGTGCCGGCGGCGCCCCTGGTGTTTGCCAAGTTTCCCAGCAGCGTCGTCGGCCCCGGGGAGCCGATCCGCTGGGACCTGGAAGTGACCCGCAAGGTCGATTTCGAGGCCGAGCTGGCGGTGGTTATCGGCCGCCGGCTGGGGCGCTGTACCCGGGACGAGGCCCGGGCGGCGATTTACGGCTATACCTGCGCCAACGATGTCAGCGCCCGGGATCTGCAGTTCGGCGACGGCCAGTGGGTGCGGGGCAAATCCCTTGACACCTTCTGCCCCTTGGGGCCATGGCTGGTGACCAGGGATGAGATTGCCGATCCCCAGGATCTGGAGATCAGCTGTCGGGTCAACGGCCGGCTGATGCAAAACAGCAACACCAGCCGCATGATTTTTCCGGTTGACTACCTGGTGCACTACCTGGCCCGCCATTTCACCCTGTTCCCCGGCGATGTCATCCTCACCGGCACCCCGGCCGGGGTCGGGGTTTTTCGCCAGCCGTCGGTCTACCTGCAGGACGGCGACCTGGTGGCCGTGGAGATCGCCGGCATCGGCCGGCTGGTCAATCCCTGCCGGGCGAGTTAGGGGAAAGTAATCTGTCGTCCGCCTGCCGGTCGCGGCCGCCGGTGAGCTGTCGCCAGAGCCGGGCGCCGGCCAGCAGGGCGAAGGCGGGACCGCCCGCCAGCAGGTAGAGATAGAAAGTGGCGAAGCGCCAGAGAAGAATGGCCGCCGCCGTCTGGCCGCCGCCGAGGACGGGAGCCAGCAGCAGGCCGCTGCTGGCTTCGGCGCCGCCGCTGCCGCCGGGGATCATGGTTGCCTGGCCAACGGTGTGGGCAAGCATCTGGACCAGGAAGCAGTAGCTCCAGGAAAGCCGGCCGCCCAGGCCCCGGACCACCACGTAGAGGACGCTGTAGCGCAGCAGCCAGTAGCCGAAGCTGCCGAGGTAGACCCCCAGGAGGCGGAGCGGGGAAAAGCGGCGCACCAGTTGCAGGCCGCGGTAAAAATCGATCAGGGCCCGGAGCAGGCGCCGCCGGCGGGCGGCGCTCACCGGCAGCCGGCGCAGCAGGCGGTTGCAGCCGGCGAGAAACGGGCGGAAATAGAGGATGGCCACCCAGATGGCCGCCAGGACCGCCAGCAGCAGGAGGCCGAAGCCCAGAAGCTGCCACGCCGGGTGCAGGTCGGTCGGTGCCAGCAGGGTGTACAGCAGGATGCCGCCGGTGGCGCTGAGGAAAAAAAGGATGTCCATGACCTGGTCGGTGGCGCAAAGGGCCAGGCCCTGGGGCATGGTGATGCCGAAGCGTTCGAGGAGATAAGCGTAGGTCAGGTGGCCGCCGGCCCCGCCCGGAGTGGCGCAGTAGGCGAACTCGGTGGCCATGACCACCGGCAGCAGCCGGAGGTAGCCGGCTTTTTTCCCCAGGCCGCCGAGCAGCAGCTTCACCCGGGCGACGTTGAACTGCCAGGCGATAAAGATCATCAGGGTGAGAAAGGCCGGCAAGTGCCAGGAGAGGCCGTGGAAAACCGCTGCCAGCTCCCGGCCTCCCAGCAGCAGGGGAATGCCGAGGCCGACAGCGAGACCAAAAAGGGCCAGCAGCCAGAAGCGGCGCTTCACCGGTGGGCCTCCAGCCAGGCTGCCTTGGTGACCGGCTGCCGGGATGCCAGCAGTTTTTCCAGGGTGGCCAGCCAATAATGCCGGGAAAAGCGGTGTTCCATGTCGACCGGGTGCAGGCCGAGGCGCAGCAGGGGCGCCGCTTGGTGCCGCCGCCGGCGGGCCTCGTTCCAGCACCACGAGGCGCCGCGCCGCCAGCGGCTGCCGGCGCTCCAGACCAGGGTTGGCGCCGGAATCCGGGTGAAAGTCGGCAGCCGGTAGAGGTTTCCCGGGTCGCTGGTATAGCGCAGCGGGGTGGCGGCCAGGGCGGCGCGGCTGCCGGCGCCGAGCAGCCAGGCCGGGGCCACGAAGCCGGTGAGCGGCCACCCCAGGCGGCGGAAAAGTTCGATGCCGGCCTGCAGCCGCCGGTGGGCCATGGCGGCGGTCAGGGGATAGAATTCACCTTCGTGGGTGAAAATCCGGCGCCGGCAGTAATCGACCGGCGACCAGAGCAGCGGCAGTTCATCCTGGTGCGCGTAGCCGTGCAGCACCAGTTCATCGCCTCGCTGCCGCCGGGAGTCCATCTCGGCGCAAAAAGCGGACTGGGAAGTCAACAAACCCTGGCGGTGGTAATTGGGCACCACCAGCAGGGTCAAGGGGATTTCGCCCAGGCGGTCAACCTCGGCGACAAACGACCGGTAACGGGGCCAGGTGGCCGGGGCGACGTCATGGAGAACAATGGCCAGGGACTTGCGGGCCAGGTTTTCAGCTTGCATGGGGCGGCGGTTGCTCCTCGGGCGGATGGTGGTTTCCCCGGGGACGAATATCCGGGGGTCACAAGGTTAGTAGCATGGTTTTACCGTTTTGGATAGTGGTCATGGTTGGGACGGCAGATTGCCCCGCTGCCGGGGAGAGGGGCCGATGGGCGGAATGACTGGCGGCCGCCGGTTGCGCGGCCTCGGGCGCCGGGTTTTCAGCCGCCGGGGCCTCATCGGCATCAACCTGGCCCTGATCGTAATTTTTTCCCTGCTGAAGATTTACGTGGCCGTCTACGAGACCGGCTTCCATGATCTGAATATCAGGAATATCAAGGTAATCCAGGAAAAGGTCGCCGCCCGGAAAAATTTCTCCTTTGCCGTGGTCGGCAACGTCCGGAATTCGATCGACATCTTCGATCGCCGGCTGCTGCCGCTGATTAACGGCGGGGCCTACGATTTTGTTATTTTTGCCGGCAACAGCGTCATGGACGGGGCCCACGACAAGTTCGGCGCCCTCTACCGCACCCTGGGAAAATTGCGGGTTCCCGGCATCCTGGCGGTGGGCGATGATGAAATGGAGGATTTCGGCGCCAAGAAATTCTACCATTATTTCGGTCCCTATTTTTTCTCCTTTGCCGTTGACGACAGCTATTTCATTTTCCTCGACACCACCGGCCAGACCTCGGAGGAGTGGCAGCGGGCCTGGGTCAGCCGCCAGCTGCAGGCCGCGGCCGGCTACCGTTATAAATTCGTCGTCATGAACCGCTCCCCCGCTTTTCACCGGCCGGGGCGGAAAAAACTGCTGTTCCGCCGCTACCGGATGAGCCGCGCCTACGTGGATTTCCTATTTCCTCCTGGATGCCTTTTCCCGCGCCCGGGTCACCGCCGTTTTTTCCAGCAGCCGGCGCTTCTATGAGCAGCGGGAGGTGGGCGGGGTGCCTTATTACGCCACCGGCGGCGGGGGCGGCGAGCTGCCCCGGCAGGCGGGGGTGGACTACCATTTTTTGGCGGTGACCGTCGGCCCGGCGGGGGTGCGGGTCGGCAAGGTGTCGCTGCCGGAGAAAAGCCGCCCGCCGCTGCTGGAGTTCTGGAAGTACCTCTGGTTCCAGATCCATGCCTGGTTCTACGTTGCCTGGCTCAATTTTTTCCTCGGCCTGGCCCTCGTCTGGCTCATCCTCTTCACCCTTTATACCAAGCTGGCGGAACAGGTGGACTACTACCCGCCGCTGAACCTGGAGCCGACGCCGCCCAGGAAACTGACCATCGTCATGTTTACCAACAACTATTTCCCTTTCGTCGGCGGCGTGCCGATCGCCATCCACCGGCTGAAGAAGGGACTGGAGCGGCTGGGGCACCGGGTCTATATCTTCGCTCCCCGCTACGACCGCCAGGAGGCCGAGGAAGAGAACATCATCCGCTGCCGGCCCCTGTTCCAGTACCGGAAGGGCAACTTCGTCGTCCCGGTGACCAACATTTTTTCCACCCGCATTGCCCGCGAGTTCGCCCGCCTGGCTCCCGACGTCGTTCACCTGCACCATCCCTACTGGCTCGGCCACGTGGGCCAGAAGCTGGCCCGCCGGCACGGCCTGGCCACGGTTTACACCTACCACACCCGGCTGGAGCGCCTGAACCATTACCTGCCCCTTTTCCGGGGCCTGGCCGGGGGGCGGATTCCGCACATGCTGATCAAGCATTTCGCCAACCTCTGCGACGCCATTATCGCCCCGACCATGACCGCCAAAAGCTACCTGCGCAACCTGGGGGTCGGCAAAACCATCGCCGTGCTGCCCACCGGCGTGGACCTGGACGCCTATCGGCATGAACCGGAAGAAGTGGCCGCCCTGCACGCCGAACTTGGCGGCGGCCGCCTGGTGCTGCTCTCGGTTTTTCGCCTTTCGGCGGAGAAAAACCCCTATTTTTTCCTCGAAGGCATCGACCGCCTGCGGCAGGTGACCACGATTCCCTTCCGCTGCGTGATCGCCGGCGACGGTCCGGAACGGGATAAAATGACCGCCCGCATCGCCGAGCTGGGGCTGCAGGAGGAGGTGCGGCTGCTGGGCAACGTGCCGCCGGCGGAGATCGCCCTTTACTACCAGGCCGCCGACCTCTTTGTTTTCGCCTCCCAGGCGGAGACCCAGGGCCTGGTGGTGCTCGAGGCCATGGCCGGCGGCTGCCCGGTGGTGGCCGTGGCCGCCAGCGGCGTGGCGGACGTGATCCGCAACGGCCGCAACGGCTTTGCCACCGAGGCGACGGTGGCAGCGTGGAGCGCCCGGATTGCCGAACTGCTGGCCGACGACGCCCGCCGCCGGCAGCTGGCCTCCCAGGCTCGGGAGGACGCCCGGCAGTATTCCCTGGAAGCCATGGCGGCGCAGGTGGTTTCCCTTTACGGCCAGGTCAGGCAGCTGAAAGGGGAGTCCGGCGCCGGCTAGATGTGCTTGTGGGGCTGCTTGCCCAGGCGGTGGGCATGCTGGTGCTGGTGGATGTAAAGCTCGTCATCCAGGAGGATGCGCCCCTCTTCCATGGTGTAGATGTGGTCGGCGGTGGCGGCCAGGAAGTCGAACTCGTGGGAGATCAGCAGGTAGGCCTGGGACAGGTTCTGCATGATGTCGATCAGCATCTTCTTGGTCCGCTGGTCGAGGCCGGCGGTGGGTTCGTCCAGCAGCAGGACTTCCGGTTCCATGGCCAGCACGGTGGCCAGGGACACCAGCCGCTTTTCCCCCCCGGAGAGTTTGAAAGTCACCCGGTCGGCGAAATCCTCCAGGCCCAGGAAACTCAGGGTCCGCAGGGAGATCTCCCGAGCCTCCTCGCGCGATTTGCCCAGGTTCAGCGGTCCGAAAGCGACGTCATCGAGCACCGTGGGGCTGAAAAGCTGGTCGTCGGCGTCCTGGAACAGCAGGCCGACCCGGCGGCGCACGGCGATGAAATCCTCCTCCTCGGCGGCCGGACGGCCGAAAAACTCCAGCCGGCCGCTGCTGGGCCGCAGCAGGCCCATGATGATGTGCAGCAGGGTGGTCTTGCCGCTGCCGTTGGGGGCCGCCAGGCCGATCTTGTCCCCGGGGCGGAGTTCCAGGTCGAGGTTCCGCAGCACCGGCGGCCGGCCGGGATAGGCGAAACAGATCTTTTCCAGCTTGATCAGGGGCGGTTGTTGACTGGGGCTCATTTCGGTGATCCGCAAGCGAGGGTGAAAAGATGGTGCACGGCGGCCGGGGCCAGTTCGTAAACCGCCATGCCGGTCAGCAGCAACAGCATGACCGCGGCGAACAGCCATTCCCGCCGGCCGCTGGCAAACTCCTCCAGGGTGTGAAATTTACCCTGGAAACAGCGGCATTTCATTGCCTGGTGGACCCGCTTGGCCCGGGCCGCGGCCCGGACGAAGAGCATGCCGATCAGGTAGGCGTATGTCCGGTAGGTGTGCAGGTTGGTGCCGGGACGGAAATTGCGAATCCTGGCCGCCCGCCACAGCTTCTGGTATTCCTGCTCGATGACGAAGATGTAGCGGTAGGTGATCAGGATGAGGAACACCAGCTTGTCCGGGATGCGCATCTGGTTCATGGCGTGCCCGAGCCTGGCGGTGGTCATGGTGGCCAGCAGGGCGATGAGGGCCAGGAGAATGGCCACCGATTTCAGGGTTATCTGGCTGGCCAGCAGCAGGCCCTCGCGGCTGACGGCCAGGGGTCCCAGCCGGGCGACGGTGGTTCCCTGGTAGCTCCAGGGCAGTACCAGCCAGAGCAGGAGAAGAAAACCGAGCACGACCTTGAGGCGCGGCAGCACCTGGTTCAGGGGCAGCCGGGCGAGGGCGACGAGGGCCAGCGCCAGCACCAGCGCCGCCAGCAGGTTCGGCAGGCGGTAGGAAAGGGCGACGGTGAAGGAGTAGGCGGCGGCCGCCAGAATCCTGACCCGGGGGTCGAGCCGGTGCAGAAACGAGTCGCCGCTGGCAAAAGGTTCGCTGATCATCCTCGGCTGCTTATTCTTTCTTCTGCCGCTGGCGCAGGTAGGCCGCCAGGCCCACGAGGCCGATGATGTAACCGATGCCGCCGAGGATGTCGGTCAGCGACGGCCGGTGCTCCCGGGCCTCGGTGAGCATGCGAATGACCGGCTCCAGTTTCCGGTCCAGGGCCTGGTCGAGCAGTTGGCGCAGTTCCCGGCGGCTGAGGGTGACCACCGCTGCCGGCTGGTCCGCCGACATCGCCGGCGCCGCCGCCGGTCGGGAGTCGGCCGCCGGCGCGATTTCCCCGCCGCCGTCGGCGGGCTTGGCCGCTCTGCCGGTGCTGGCTTCCGCGCGCGCCGCCTTGATCTCTTCCCGGCTGACCCGCCATTCGCCCCGGTGGCCCATGCCGGCGGTCAGGACGATTTTCAGCTCCTTGGCGGCCGGCAGGGGAAAGTTGTACTTGCCCTGGTCGTCGGTGGTGCCGGTGAGCAGCAGCTTGCCGTCTTGGTCGAAAACCTCGATCTTGCCGGCCTTGACCCGCCGGCCGCCGCTGAACTTGCTTTCCGTGTGCACCTGGTTGCCGGAAATCCAGGCGAAAACCATCACTTTGTGGGCCCGGGCCGGCGTTGCGGCCGCCAGGGCCAGCAGCACCGTCAGCAGCACCAGGGGCCGGCGGCCAAACCGCCGGCCGGATTTTTTTTCTTTTCCTGTCCGCATCAGTTCACCATTGCCTGCTGGTTGCCATCAGTTGCCGGTCACCGGCGGCCTGCCGGCCCGGGCCGGCAGGATCTCCGGGTTGACCTTCTTGAGAAATTCGAGGCAGAAGGCGGTGATGATGCCCTCGATGATCATCACCGGCAGATGGGCCATCACCGCCAGGGTGGCCACCTCGAGAAAATTCTTTTCGCTGAAGTAGAGGGCGCCGCCCAGCAGCAGGGCGCTGCCCAGCACCGCCAGAAAGCCGCAGGCGAAGGCAGCGCCGACGGCTACGGGTTTCTTTTTCCACAGCAGGGGGGCGAAAAGGTAGTAGCAGACAACCCCCGGCAGGGCCATGACCACCGTGTTGACCCCCAGAGTGGTCAGGCCGCCGAACTGGAAGAAGATTGCCTGCAGGAAAAGGGCCACCATGATCGAGGGAAACGCCGCCCACCCGAGCAGCAGGCCGATAATGCCGTTGAGCAGCAGGTGGACGCTGGACGGGCCGATGGGCACGTGGATCAGCGAGGCGACGAAAAACGCCGCCGACAGGATGCCGGCCTCGGCCAGGTGGTCGAAGTCGAGTTTCTTGATGCCGATGCCGGTGCCGGCGGCCGCCAGGGCCATGCCGGACAGCAGCACCGGCCCGGAGAGGACGCCTTCGGAAATGTGCAAGGTCAGACTCCTGTACTCGGGCCGCCGGGGCCGGGAATCGGGACCGCGGGCGGTTGGCCGCGGCGGTCAGGCCGGTTCCCGGCGGCGGCCGGTTTCTCCCCGACGGCGGTGGCCGGGATCATTTCTGCTTTTCCTGCCAGTCGTGGAAGCGGACCCAGATGACCGCTCCCAGCTCCACCTCTTTCGGCTGGCCGTCGTGGAGCAGTTTTTCCCTGGCGGTGTTGAGGGCGGCGAATCCCCACCAGCCGGCGTGGGGGACGGCGTAGGTGAAAACGCCGTTGCCGTCGGCCTTGATGGTCTGGGTGGTCATGTAGTCGGTGGGCGCCGTCGCCCGCCCGTCCCGGTTGTAGTATTCCACCTCGATCTCCGCGTACGGAACCGGTTTGCCGTCCAGTTTGACGATTCCCTGGAAGACGTTGCCGGTGTACAGCCCGTAGGGCTTGGCCAGGGGAACGATTTCCGTGCGCAGACCGATCTCCTCGTCCCAGCCTTCATCGTCGCCGAAGGCGGTGACCACGGTTTTGGTGTAATGCTGGATGTAGCAGTCTTCCGCCGGCTCCCAGTAGGGCTTGGGCTCCAGGTAGAAAACATAAATCCCCGGGCGCTTGATCTGGTAGTCGATTTTCCAGGCCTGGTGACCCATGACCTTGGTGGGTTGAAGGGCCGCCGTCAGGTCAATGGTGCGGCCGCCGGTGACCACGGCAAACTTCCGCGGCCGGACCAGTTCCATGCCGTGCCCCTCGAAGGGGTGGGAGAAGGAAGCGGTAACGGTGATCGTGCGGGGGTCGTCGGCCATGACCATCGAGTCGGAAGGGATGACCATGCCGAAGTGGGCCAGAGCGGGCCTGCCGGCCAGCAGCAGAAAAGCAGCGAAGATCAGGGAGACAATACGGTTCATTTTTTCCTCCGGGCAACAAAAAACCACGCATAAAACCGTCCGGCCTTCTGGCCCGGTTGCCTGCGTGGCATCGTTGACGCAATCGTTTTTCTGGTACCGATAAAAAACTCAGCCGGCGATCTTCTGACCGCGATTCTGCCGCTTCCATAGCGCAGTTCAGGGGCCGCTGTCAAGGAAAAAGGCGGCGGGTTTCCCCGCCGCCCATGGGGTTTCACGGCTGGCGGCCGCCGGCGTCAGCGGCCGGCGATTTCCGCTTTCAGCTCCTTCTTGAGAATTTTGCCGGTGGCCGTCATCGGCAGAGAATCCCGGATCTCCACCTGCCGGGGGTACTTGTAGGCGGCCATCTGCTCCTTGCACCAGGCGATAATCTCCTCCGGCGTCGCCTGCTGGCCCTCCTTGAGCACCACCACCGCCCGGACCTCTTCGCCGTAGTGGTCGTCGGGGACGCCGATGACCGCCACCAGGGAGATGGCCGGGTGGGTGAGCATCACTTCCTCGATCTCCCGGGGATAGATGTTGAAGCCGCCGCGGATGATCATGTCCTTGACCCGGTCGACGATGTAGAAGAAGCCGTCCTCGTCCATGCGGCCCACGTCGCCGGTGTGGAACCAGGTGGTGCCCTTGAAGGCCGCCGCCGTGGCCTCGGGCTTTTTATAGTAACCTTTCATGACGTTGTGGCCGCGGATGACGATTTCGCCGACCTCGCCCACCGGAACCTCTTCATTGTTTTCGTTAAAAACTTTGACCTCGATGCCCCAGATGGGGAAGCCGATGGAGCCCGGCTTGCGCGGCTTGTGCATCTGGTTGAAAGTGGCCACCGGACAGGTTTCCGAGAGGCCGTAGCCTTCAATGATGGGGATGTTGTATTTTTCCTCGACCGCCTTGATGATCTCCATCGGCAGGGAAGCGCCGCCGGAAGCTCCAAGGCGCAGGGTCTGGCTGATCTTGGCAAAGTCGAAGCGGTTTTCCCGGTTTTCGTAGGCGACCATGGCCCAGTACATGGTCGGCACGCCGGCGAAGACGGTGGCGCCGCCGTTCTGGATGGCGTCGAAAATCGCTTCGGCGCTGAACCGGGGAATGAGGATCAGGGTGTTGCCCCGCATCATGCCGGCGTTCATCTGCACCGTCTGGCCGAAGGAATGGAACAGGGGCAGGGCGATGGCGTGGACGTCGTCATAGGTGAGCCGCAGCAAATCGCGGCTGCAGATGGCGTTCATCACCATGTTGGAGTGGCTGAGTTCGGCACCCTTGGGCTGGCCGGTGGTGCCCGAGGTGTAGAGAATGACCGCCGTGTCGTCGGGATTGGTGCAGACGGTGTCGAAATCGTCGCTCTGGCTGGCGAGCAGCTGGCCGAGCGTGTCGGCGCCGGCGATCGGTGACGGCCCCTGGGGATCGGCGGTCATCAGCCAGAAGTTTTTGCAGGCGGCCACCTCCTGGAAGCCCCGGAAACCCTCCTCGCCCATCGGCAGTTCCGGGGTGCCCTGGAAGCAGAAGTAGGCCTTGGCATCGCTGTCGGTGAGGTGGTAGGCGATCTCCCGGCTTTTGAGCAGCACGTTCAGGGGTACCACCACCGCCCCGGCCTTGAGGATGCCGTAGTAAACCATGGGAAAGTAGGGGATGTTGGGGCAGCTGATGGCCACCTTGTCGCCCGGTTCGACGCCCGCCTGGCGCAGACCATTGGCGATCCGGCAGGCGTAGGCGTTGAGCTGCCGGAAGTTAAGCTGTTGCTGGCCGCAGATGATCGCGGTTTTGTCGCCGTATTCCTGGGCGCTGTAATCAAGAACGGTAGTCAGGTTGAGCATGGGGACCTCCTCAAGACGTGCTGGCTGGGGTTCGGGGTTGGGGCGGCCGGTTGTGCCGCTGGCTGCCGACAAAAAACAGTCTGCTCTGTTTCCTTTCTCTAACGGCATGGGGGGAGGCTTGTCAAGCTCTTGCTGCCGTCGGTGCCAGTTTTTTTCCGGTTGACACAGGGCGCCGGGGGCGGTAGCGGTAAGGGGCGAATTTTGCGGGGAGGCGACGGATGGCGGTCATCAGGGGAAATTTGCGTAAACTGGTTGCCGCACTGGCGACGCCGGTCAGGTACCGGCTGCCGCTGGGCGACCGGCTGGTGCCGCTGAACGACTGCCTCGGCCGCCGGTTCCGCCTCAGTTTCAGCGGGCGGATCAACTGCATTGCCTGCGGCCGGGAGATCAGGAAAAGCTACCAGCAGGGCTACTGCTTTCCCTGCGTCCGCCGGCTGGCGGCCTGCGATCTCTGCATGGTGAAGCCGGAGCTCTGCCATTACGATGCCGGCACCTGCCGGGAGCCGGCCTGGGGCCGGGAGCACTGTCTGCGGGACCACGTGGTTTACCTGGCCAACACCTCCGGCCTCAAGGTCGGCATAACCCGCCTGGCCCAAGTGCCTACCCGCTGGCTGGACCAGGGCGCCTGTCAGGCACTGCCCATTTTCCGGGCGGCGACCCGGCTGCTGGCCGGCCGGCTGGAGGTCATCCTGAAACAGGAGGTCAGCGACCGCACCGACTGGCGGCGGATGCTGCGCGGCGAACCGCCGCCCCTGGACCTGCCGGCGGCGGCGAAGCGGCTGCTGGCCTTCCGAGCCGGGGAGCTGGCGGCGCTGGCCGGCGCCGGGCTGGCGCCGTTGAGCGGAGAGGTGCCGGTGACCATCGTCTACCCCGTGCGCCGCTACCCGGAAAAGGTCAGGTCCTACAACCTCGACCGGGAGCGGCAGATCGACGACCAGCTGCTCGGCATCAAGGGGCAGTATCTCATTTTTGCCGGCGGCGTCCTGCCGGTGCGCAAATACGCCGGTTATTTCGTGGAAGTGGCTATTAACTGAAAAACAGGAATTTTTGGGCAAGGGAGAAAAAGATGGCGGACAAACCCCGACAGATTATTTACCTGCGTGATTACCGGCCGCCGGCCTTTCTGGTCGACCGGGTGGAGCTGGAAGTGCGGCTGGCGCCGCTCGGCACCCGGGTGGCCGCCCGGCTCAGCGTGCGGCGCCACCCGGCGGCCGGCCCGGCGGCCGCCGACCTGGTGCTCGCCGGCCGGGAACTGCGGCTGCAGTCGGTGGCCCTCGACGGCCGGCGGCTGGCGGCCGACCGCTTCCGGGTCGACCAGGAATCGCTCACCGTTTTTGCGGTGCCCGCTTCCTTCAGCCTGGAGACCGTGGTGGAGGTCGACCCCCGGGACAACACCTCCCTGGAGGGTCTCTACCTTTCTCGCGGCAACTATTGCACCCAGTGCGAGGCCGAGGGCTTCCGCAAAATCACCTATTACCTCGACCGTCCCGACGTCCTGGCCACCTTCCGGACCACCATCATTGCCGAGCAAAATAAGTGCCCGGTGATGCTGGCCAACGGCAACCTGGTGGACGCGGGCCCGCTGTCCGGCGGCCGCCATTTCGCCACCTGGGAAGATCCCTTCCGGAAACCCTGCTACCTGTTCGCCCTGGTGGCCGGGAAGCTGGTGGAGATCCGGGATGATTATACCACCGCCAGCGGCCGGCCGGTTTCCCTGCACATCTACGTGGAAGAGCGCAACCGGGACAAGTGCGCCCATGCCATGCGCTCGCTGCAGAAAGCCATGCGCTGGGACGAGGAGACCTACGGCCTCGAGTACGACCTGAACCGCTACATGATCGTTGCCGTCGACGACTTCAACATGGGAGCGATGGAGAACAAGGGGCTCAACGTCTTCAACTCCAAGTATGTCCTGGCCCGGCCGGAAACCGCCACCGACAGCGACTACCAGGCCATCGAGGGGGTGATCGCCCACGAGTACTTTCACAACTGGACCGGCAACCGGGTTACCTGCCGCGACTGGTTCCAGCTCAGCCTCAAGGAAGGGCTGACGGTTTTCCGGGACCAGGAGTTTACCGCCGACGTCCAGGGGCGGGCGGTAAAGCGGATCAACGACGTCCGCCTGCTGCGCAATGTCCAGTTTCCCGAGGACCGGGGCCCCCTGGCCCACCCGGTGCGCCCGGCCTCCTACGTGGAGATCAACAATTTCTACACCGCCACCGTCTACCACAAGGGAGCCGAAGTGATCCGGATGCTCCACACCCTGGTGGGGGCCGCCGCCTTCCGCCGGGGGCTGCGGCTCTACCTGGAGCGCCACGACGGCCAGGCGGCGACCATCGAGGATTTCGTCGCCGCCATGGCGGCGGTCAGCGGCCGGGACTTCGGCCAGTTCATGCGCTGGTACGACCAGGCGGGCACCCCGGTGCTCGAGGCGGCCGGCGACTACGATCCGGAAAAACAGTCATACACCCTGCGGCTGCGCCAGTTCTGTCCGCCGACCCCCGGCCAGGAACAAAAAGAGCCTTTTCACCTGCCGGTGGTCATGGCTTTGCTCGACCGGCGGGACGGGCGCGAGCTGCCTTTGTACCGGGAGGGGGAAGCGGCCGCCGACCCGCCCCCGACGACCATGGTCCTGGAACTGCGGCAGGTCAGCGAGGAGTACTGCTTCGAGCGCCTGCGGGAGGAGCCGCTGCTTTCCTGCCTGCGGAATTTTTCCGCCCCGGTGGAGTTGCGGCTCGACTACCGGGACGACGAGCTGGCCTTCCTCCTGGCCCATGACAGCGACGAGTTCAACCGCTGGGAAGCCGGGCAGCGCCTGGCCCTGCGGCTGCTTTTGCGCCGGCTGGACGGCCGGGAGGAAAAACTGCCGGCCGCTTTTGCCGCTGCCTGGCGGCGGGTGCTGCTGGCCGGGGAGCTGGACCCGGCTTTCCGGGCCCTGGCGGTGACCCTGCCGGCGGAAACCTACATTGGCGAACAGCTGCCGGTGGTCGAGCCGCCGGCGGTTTTCCAGGTGCGGGAGGCCCTGCGGCGACAGCTGGCGGCCGCGCTGCTGGCCGACTGGCTGGCGGTTTACCGGCAGCTGGCCGACCCGGGTCCCTATACTGTCGACCCGGCGGCCATGGCCCGCCGCAGCCTGCGGAACACCTGCCTGGCGTATCTGGTGCGAAGCGGCGAAAAGGAGATGCAGGACCTGGCGTGGCAACAGTACCAACAGCAGGCCAACCTGACCGACGTCCTCGCGGCCCTGACCTGTCTGGCGGACAGTGATCATCCCCGGCGGCAAGAGGCCCTGGACGATTTTTACCGCCGCTGGCGGCACGAGCCGTTGATGCTGGACAAGTGGTTTGCCGTCCAGGCCGCCGCCCGCCCCCGGCCCGGGTGCGGGAACTCAGCCGCCATCCCGATTTTACCCTGAAGAATCCCAACCGGGTGCGGTCCCTGGTGGGCACCTTCAGCCAGGGCAACCCCGCTTTTTTCCATGATGCGGCCGGCAGCGGCTACGCTTTTCTTGCCGACCAGGTGCTGGCCCTGGACGCCATCAATCCCCAGACGGCGGCCCGCCTGCTGACCCCCCTGACCCGCTGGCAGCGCTACAACGAGCAGCGGCAGCGGCTGATGCAGGC
>JAFDMG010000041.1 GCA_019306045.1 Deltaproteobacteria bacterium
GTAATGATGGGCTGCCCGAAATTCGACGACGTCGAGGAATACGTGGAAAAGTTCGGCGAAATTTTCCGGCGGCACGAGATCAGCAGTATCACCGCAGTGATCATGGAAGTGCCCTGCTGTTCCAGCCTGCCGATGGTTGTCAAGAAGGGGATGCAGGCAGCCGGCAGCGAACTGCCCATCAGGCAGCTGGTCATCAGTACCGATGGCCGGATCATCCAGGAAAAGACCATCTGAGATTTCTTTTTCCCCAGCAGAAACTTTACCTTGCTGGCAGGGACAACCTGCCGGCATTTTATTGCCGTTGCGGCGCCGGCGGCCGTTCAGCCGCTGCGGGCGGCGGCCGGCAAAACGTGGTCCAGGAAGCTGCGCAGGACTCGCGTCCGGTACTTGCGCCGGTGAACGATGAAGCAGAATTTGCGCCGCAGATCCAGGAAGGGGGTCGGAATTGCGCCGCAGATCCAGGAAGGGGGTCGGAAGCAGCCTGATCGTCCCCAGGGAGACCAGGTCTGCCAGCGCGTGCCGGGACAGGCAGCTGATGCCGTGGCCGCGGGAAACGGCATTCTTGATGGCTTCCGTGTGCCCCAGTTCGAGCAGCACCCGGATCTTCAGCGACTGGGCGTTGAGCTGGCTCTCGAAGATCTCCCGGGTGCCGGAACCCTTCTCCCGCAGGATCCAGTCGCAGGCTTCCAGGTCGCGGCGCCCGAGGCGGCCGGCCGCCGCCAGGGGATGCCGCGCCGCGGCAAAAACGGCCAGTTCATCGTCCAGCCAGGGAATGACTTCCAGCTCCGGCTCGTAACAGTTGCCCTCGATGCAGCCGATGTCCACCTTGAATTGCAGCACCCGACGGATGATCTCCTCCGTGTTGCCGACTTCCAGCTGGACGGCAGCGTCGGGATGATGGTGAATGAAGGCGGCCACCTGCTCCGGCAGGATGTAGTTGCCAATGGTTGAGCTGGCCCCGATCACCAGCTGGCCGTAAATCCCCGCCACCCGGTCGAACAGCCGTTCACCCAGCTGGGTCTCCAGCTCTTTCAGGGCCATGCTGGCCGCCGCCTGGGTCAGGTAGAGCCGGGCCGCCGCCCGGGAAAGGCTGCCGGTGTTGGCGGTCAGGAGAAAAACCTCGATTTGCCGGAGGGTGATATTCATCTCAATTTACCGCCAAGTCAGGGATGTTTTCTGCCCGACCTGCCTCAATGACGACCATCGGCACGTTTTTCGACCACGACTCCGTCGCCGTGGTTTTTCCCGGCGCTGGCCGCCGCAAAGTTGCCTTCGTGGTACCCGGCCGGACAAGCCGGACGACATCAATAAATTAAATTTATATCTATTCAAAAAATAACTGATTTTACTTATTAACAAAAAAGCCGTAAGCTGCCAAGAAAAATCACGGAGGCAACACCCCCATGCAAGAGCAGCCCCTCGGCAAAAAAGCCGTTTTCATCCTCGCTTTCCTGGTCACCGCCCTGCCTTTTTTCTCGTCCGCCCACGCCCTGCTGCTGGGGACGGCCCTCAGCCTGCTGCTGGGCAACCCCTTTCCCGCCCTGACGGCCAAAAGCAGCAAGCAGCTGCTCAAGCTGTCGGTGATCGGCCTTGGCTTCGGCGTCAATTTTCTCGAGGTTATCAAAACCGGCCGCAGCTCCATCGGCCTGACTCGCTGATCGCCTTCGGCACGGCCATCTGCGGCGGCAGCGCCATTGCCGCCATGGCCCCGGTCATCCAGGCCGACGACAATGAAATCGCCGTTTCCCTGGCCACCGTTTTTACCCTGAACGCCATCGCCCTGCTGGTCTTTCCCTGGCTGGGACACCTGCTGCACCTGGACCAGCGCCAGTTCGGCATGTTTGCCGCCCTGGCCATCCATGACACCAGCAGCGTCGTCGGCGCCGCCGCCACTTTCGGCACCGCCGCCCTGGCGGTGGGCACGACGGTGAAACTGACCCGGGCCCTGTGGATCGCCCCCTTTTCCCTGGTGGCCGGGCTGCGCTCCGGCAATGCCGGCAAAGCCACTTTTCCCCTGTTCATCCTCGGCTTCATTGCCGCCGCGGTGGTCAACACCTACAGCCCCCAGTTCGCCCCCGCCTGGCACTGGCTGGCGGCCGCCGCCAAGCGGCTGCTGATCATGACCCTGTTTCTCATCGGCACCGGCCTGACCAAAAAGGTGCTGGCGGAAGTAGGCATCAAGCCGATGCTCCAGGGGGTCACCCTCTGGCTGATTGTCAGTTCCGCCACCCTGCTGGCGATTTTCACCGGCATCCTCCGCTGACAGACGGCAGCAGGCATAACCAGCCGACAGCCGGCTTTCCTTGACAAAAGCCAGGGTTATCTGGTTAACTGGGCTGCATACTACCTGTTTGCAGCGATTAAACCAGGATACCCGGGTAAACCATGCCGTCATTCGAAGCCACCGTCTACCGTCTGCTGGTCGCCTTTTTCTGCGGTGCCCTGATCGGCGTCGAACGGGAAAGGCACGGCCGGCCGGCCGGGCTGCGAACCCATATCCTGGTGGCCGTCGGCTCGGCAGCCTTTACCATCGTTTCCATCCAGCTGCCCTATACCTACCACACCTGGCACAGCGACACCATCCTGCGTGCCGACCTGGCCAGGATCGCCGCCCAGATAGTTTCCGGCATCGGCTTTCTCGGGGCCGGCGCCATCATCCAGACCCGCAAATTCGTCACCGGCCTGACCACCGCTGCCTGCCTGTGGATCGCCGCTGCCATCGGCATGACTGCCGGCATCGGCAACTTCCCCCTGGCCGGGGTGGTAACCGGACTCAGCCTCGCCAGCCTCTACCTGATGAAGGCTTTCGAACAGCTTATCCCCCGGGACCATTACCACCACCTGACCCTGAAATGTCACTTCCGCCCGGAGCTGCTGCAAAGCCTGGAAAAATCGATTCGGGACCACGGCATCAAAATCATCAGTTTCAACTTCGTCCATGACAAGGCCACCAACCTGCTCACGGCCGACATCACCATCAGGAACAAAAAACCGCGGCTGCCGGACGAGCTGCTGCACTACCTGCTGCACGATCCCGACATCATCACCACCACCTGGGCCTGACTCCGGACGGCGCCGGCCGCCGGCCTTGCGGCCACCTCCAAGCGGCCGGCGGCCGCGATAAATTTCTTGACAGCGGGGGATATTTTTTATATTTTTACTAAATTAATAATAATAAGTTAATTTGTTGGTAAATCTTTCCAGCCTGGAACTCAGAAACCAATGAAAATTGCCCCGGATTTAACCTCCCTGACCGGGGGAACGCCGCTATTGCAGCTGGCCACCCTGAACCGCCAAGGCGGCGCCCGGGTAGCGGCCAAGCTGGAGATGGCCAATCCCCTGGGCAGCGTCAAGGACCGGATCGCGGTGGCCATGATCGCGGCCGCCGAAGCCGCCGGCCGCCTGGCGCCCGGCGGCGTAATCATCGAAGCCACCAGCGGCAACACCGGCATCGGCCTGGCGTTTGTCGCCGCCGCCCGGGGCTACCGCCTGCTGCTGACCATGCCGGAAACCATGAGCCTTGAACGGCGCCGGCTGCTGGCCAGCCTCGGAGCCGAGGTGGTCCTGACGCCGGGCAGCACCGGCATGGCCGGCGCCATCGCCGAGGCGGAGGAACTGCACCGCCAGCACCCCGGCAGCTTCATGCCCCGCCAGTTTGAAAACCCGGCCAATCCGGCGGCCCATCGCCGGACCACCGGTCCGGAGATCTGGCGGGACACCGCCGGCCGGGTGGACATCCTGGTGGCCGGGGTCGGCACCGGCGGCACCATCACCGGCTGCGGCGAGTACCTGAAGCAGCAGAATCCCCGGCTCCAGGTTATCGCCGTGGAACCAGAAGAGTCGGCTGTCCTTTCCGGCGCCCCGGCCGGCCCCCACAAGATCCAGGGGATCGGCGCCGGTTTCGTGCCGGCGGTGCTGAACCGTGAAATCATCGACGAGGTGATCACCGTCGCCGCCCCGGAAGCCGCGGCCATGAGCCGGCGGCTGGCCCGCGAAGCCGGCATCTTGGCCGGCATCTCCGCCGGCGCCGCCGCCGTCGCCGCCGACCGCTGCGCCCGCCGGCCGGAAAACCGCGACCGGCTGGTGGTGGTCATTTTCCCGGACGGCGGTGAACGCTATCTGTCAACCTGGATCTTTCAGCCGGGATCCAAACCCTAAAAAGCCCGGCCGCCAACCGATACAACAGGAGCCAGTCATGTGGGAATACACCGATAAAGTCAGGGAACATTTTCTCAACCCGAAAAACGTCGGCGAGGTGGAAAACCCGGACGGCGTCGGCGAGGTCGGCTCCATTGCCTGCGGCGACGCCCTGCGCCTGACTTTCAAACTTGACGACCAGGGACGGATTGCCGAAGCCAAGTTCAAGACTTTCGGTTGCGCCAGCGCCATTGCCTCGGCTTCGGCCCTCACGGAGCTGATCATCGGCAAAACCCTGGAAGAAGCCGAAAAGATTACCAACCAGGAGATCGCCGACTACCTCGGCGGCCTGCCCAAGGAGAAAATGCACTGTTCGGTCATGGGCCAGGAAGCCCTGGAAAAAGCCATTGCCGCCTGCCGGGGCGTGGAGATCGAAGCCCCCGAGGGAGAAGTGGTCTGCGAGTGCTTCGGAGTTACCGACCTGGAAATCGAGCGGGCCGTGCGGGAAAACGGCCTGAAAACCGTGGAAGAGGTGACCAACTACACCAAGGCCGGCGGCGGCTGCGAACGCTGCCACGACGCCATCCGGGAGATCATCGCCAGGGCCGGCCGGGAAGCCGCCCCCGCCCGGGAAAAACCGTTGACCAACATCCAGAAGATCAAGCTCATCGAGGAAACCATCGAACGGGAGATCCGCCCGTCGCTGCGCCAGGACGGCGGTGACATCGAGCTGGTGGACATCATCGGCAACCGCGTCCAGGTGGCCACCCGCGGTGCCTGCGTTGCCTGCCCCTCGGCGCCGATCACCATGAAAAGCCTGGTGGAGGCCAAGCTGCGGGAATTCGTCGCCCCCGACCTGGTGGTGGAGGAGGTTCGTTCATGAAGCCGGTCTACGTCGACAACAATGCCACCACCCAGGTGGCGCCGGAAGTCATGGAAGCCATTCTGCCCTATTTCCGCGAGCTGTACGGCAATCCTTCCAGCATGCACAGCTTTGGCGGCCAGGTGGGACCGCGGCTGCGGACCGCCCGCGCCCAGGTGGCGGCGCTCCTCGGGGCCGAGCCCGACGAGATAATTTTCACCGGCTGCGGCTCCGAGAGCGACAACACCGCCATCCGCTCGGCCCTGGCCTGCTATCCGGAAAAACGCCACCTGGTAATCAGCCGGGTGGAGCACCCAGCCGTCCGCTCCCTGGCTGCCAGCCTGGCCAAAGAGGGCTACCGGGTCAGCGAAATCCCGGTGGACAGCCAGGGACACCTGGACATGGGCAAGCTGCGGGCCAGCCTGACCCCGGACACCGCCATCGTCTCCATCATGTGGGCCAACAATGAAACCGGGGTCATCTTTCCCATCGAGGAGATCGCCGAGCTGGTTCACCGCCACGGCATTCTTTTCCATACCGACGCCGTCCAGGCGGTGGGCAAAATCCCCCTTAACCTGGCCCGCACCAAAATCGACCTGCTGTCCCTCTCCGGCCACAAGCTGCACGCCCCCAAGGGCATCGGGGCCCTCTACATCCGCCGGGGGACCAAGTTTTCCCCCTTCCTGGTGGGCGGCCACCAGGAAAAGGGCCGCCGGGCCGGCACCGAAAACGTGCCGGGGATCATCGGCCTGGGAAGGGGATGCGAGTTGGCGGCCGCCAACCTGGAAGCGGAGAACACCCGGGTGCGGGCCCTGCGCGACCGGCTGGAAAGCGAGCTGCTGCGCCGCATTCCCGACGCCCAGGTCAACGGCGACCCGGAACAGCGGCTGCCCAATACCAGCAACATCAGCTTCGCCTACGTTGAAGGGGAGAGCATCCTGTTGATGCTGGACGAATTCGGCATTTGCGCTTCCTCGGGCTCGGCCTGCACTTCCGGCTCCCTGGAACCATCCCACGTCATCCGGGCCATGGGCGTCCCGTTCACCATGGCCCACGGGTCGATCCGCTTCAGCCTCAGCGTCTACAATACCGAGGCGGAAATCGATTTCATCATCGACAAGCTGCCACCGATCATCGACCGCCTGCGGCAGCTGTCGCCTTTCAGCCGGGACCGGGCCGTACCCTGTTCCCTGGCGTGAGTTGCAACCATCGAAAGGACCTCCACTGACTGCCTGGTGAAAATGAACGACACCCCAACCCCCCAGCAGTGCCAGCAGCGCCTGGAAATTTCCGGCCGCCACCGGCAGGAAATTCCCCGGGTTATCGAACAGCTGGCCGCGACCTGCCGCGAGGGCCGGTGCTACGAGCACCTGGCCCCGGAACCGATTCCTTCCCGGGAGGCCACGGTGGCCGTCATTCACCAGGCCCAGAAAATCCTTTTTCCCGGCTACTTCACCCGCCACCACCTGGACCGTTTCAACATAGAATACTACCTCGGGCAGGAAGTTTCCGTTCTGCACGAGCTGCTGGCGGAGCAGATTGTCCTGGCCGTGCGCCACAACTGCCTCCGCTACCACGAATCCTGCAGCCAGTGCGAGCTGCGGGGCCACGAAGCGGCCATCAGCTTCATCCAGGAATTGCCCCGGCTGCGGCAACAGCTGGCCGACGACGTCCGGGCGGCCATGACCGGCGACCCGGCGGCCAAAAGCGTCGACGAGGTGATTTTCAGCTACCCCGGACTCTACGCCATTACCGTCTACCGGCTCGCCCACCTGCTGCGCCGGCTCGAAGTTCCCCTGCTGCCGCGCATCATGACCGAGTACGCCCACAGCAAGACCGGTATCGACATCAACCCCGGCGCCGTCATCGGCGAACATTTCTTCATCGACCACGGCACCGGCATCGTCATCGGGGAAACCACGGAGATCGGCAACCGGGTGCGCATCTACCAGGGGGTCACTCTGGGCGCCCTCTCCCTGCCCGGCGACGCGGGGGAAAAATATCGCAACGTTAAAAGGCACCCAACCATCGAGGACGAGGTGATCATCTATTCCGGGGCCACCATTCTCGGCGGCGAAACCCGGATCGGCGCCCGCTCGGTGATCGGCGGCAACGTCTGGCTCACCAGGTCAGTGCCCCCGGACACCAAAGTCCTGCTCAAGAACCCGGAGCTGCTCCACCTGACCCGGGACGAGCAGCGGCAAGACCCGGGCGCCGACTCATCTTGACAGTTGCCGGGACGCTCTCTATTATTAGAAAAATAGGTGGAAAGGCCGGCCGCCACCAGCCTGGACCTCGGGAACCAAGGCAAAAATCCCACCCCTGCAACGTTGGGTAAAGGCGGCCGCGGCCACCAGCGGATAAACTACGAGTGAAGGGAAAACGGATGACTTTGCCGGGAAACCTATTGACCACCGCCATGGCGGTTATGCCCCATACGGACATCGACCAGGCCATGGAACTATCCCTGTCGCTGGATATCCCTTTCTGGCCCCAGCTGCCGCTGCTCAATTATTACGAGGACATGTACGTCCAGGCGGCGGAGCATTTCCCCGGCATCATCCTGGATCTCGACCAGAAAACGGTGCGCTTCTCCCACGATAAGTTCGCCCTGGAGCTGGGGGAAGTCCTGAACCATTTCGACGAACCGGCCTATTTCGACGTCAGTGAACAGTATTCGGCCGTTTACCACCGTTTCCTGGCCAGGGACCTCTCCGGCTACCCCGCCATCCGCGGCCAGCTGGAAGGACCAATCAGCTTTGGCTTTTTCGTCAAGGACGAAAACGACCGGCCGATCCTTTTCGACGACCTGGTGCGGCCCTTTATGTTCGAATTCATGTCCAAGCGGGTCAACGTCCAGCTGGCCAACCTGAAGCGGAAAAACGCCAACGCTTTCATGTTCATCGACGAACCGGGTTTGCAGTTCCTTTTCAGCGCCCTTTCCGGCTACAGCGACGTGTTCGCCCGGGAGGAGATCGCCAAGCTGTTCACCATGATCGACCGTCCGCGGGGCATCCACCTGTGCGGCAACCCCGATTGGGACTTCCTGCTCGGTTTCGATATGGACATCGTCTCCATTGATCTCTATACCAACGCCAAGGTCCTGCCGCTGTACACTCGGGCGATCATTGATTTCCTCCGCCGCGGCGGCACCATCGTTTGGGGCATCGTGCCCACCAACAAGGAACCTTTCGAGCGGGAAACCATGGCCTCCCTGATCGATTTACTGGAAAACACCTGGCAAAAACTGTATGATCAGGGGTTGGAACGGGAATACCTGCTCAGCCACAGCCTGCTGTCGCCGGCCACCTGCTGCCTGGTCAACCCGGACAAGGAAAAAACGGTCAACAAGGCTTTTCAGGTGCTGCGGGAGCTGTCCCGGCACCTGCGGGAGAAATATCAACTGGTTTAACCAACCATAGACAACTGATCAGGAAAGGAGGTAGAAAGGAAAAAGGAGAGAGTAAAGCTTGAGAGCAACAGTAAAAACATCGGATTGAAAACCAAGTAACCATCATTGAAAAAGGAGAGGATTATGAGGAAAGGTTGCATTATGCTGTTCAGCGCTGCCGTTTTCCTGGCCGTCGGCCTGCTGTTCTGCGGCCCGGCGCT
Organism: Deltaproteobacteria bacterium; assembly: GCA_019306045.1. GTDB lineage: Bacteria > Desulfobacterota > Anaeroferrophillalia > Anaeroferrophillales > Anaeroferrophillaceae > JAFDMG01. The sequence goes on from JAFDMG010000041.1 coordinate 8,612, forward strand.
GGCCGGCGAGGCGGACAGCTGCATTTCCTGCCACGAAAAAGTGTCGCCCGGCCAGGTGGCCGACTGGCGGACCAGTAAACATGCCGGCGAAGACGTCACCTGCGTCGACTGTCACGGCGACAAGCACCAGAAAGCCACCGACGGCGACCTGGCCCAGCTGCCCAGCGAACATGTCTGCGCCGAGTGCCACGAAGAGCAGTTCAACCAGTTTTCCAAGGGCAAGCACAACTTCGGCTGGACCTCACTGAACGCCCTGCCAATTACCCACGTCGAACCGGACGAGCTGATGGAAGGCGGCCGGGGCTGCGGCGGCTGTCACAACATGGGCATCAAAAGCGAGGCCCAGAAGAAGGAACAGCACGACAAGGGCTACCGCTACCAGAACAACTCCTGCGACGAATGCCACACCCGCCACAGCTTCTCGAAAAAGGAAGCCCAAAGTCCGCGGGCCTGTCAGCAATGCCACATGGGCTACGATCATCCCCAGTGGGAGATGTGGAGCAGCTCCAAGCACGGCGAGCGCTGGTTCGCCAAGCAGGAAGGCCGACTGGACAAAAACGCTCCGGCACCCACCTGCCAGTACTGCCACATGCCCAACGGCTCCCACAACAACCACACCGCCTGGGGATTCCTTGGCGTGCGTCTGCCGCTGCCCAAGGACAAGCAGTGGGCCGCTGACCAGGTCACCATTCTCAAGGCCCTCGGGGTGCTTGATCCCTTCACCGGCAAGCCCACCGCCCGGCTGGACGCCGTCAAGGCCGTCGACCTGGCCCGCCTGACCCAGAAAGCCTGGGAGGACGAACGGGAAAAGATGATCAAAACCTGCGCCAACTGCCACGCCGAGCAGTATGCCCGCCGGCAGCTGGAGATGGGTGATTCGATGCTGCAGAAGGCTGACCGCCTGCTGGCGGACGCCATCGAAACGGTGGCGGCTCTCTACAAAGACGGCATCCTCAAGAAGCCCGATACCTACGCCTACGCCTACCCGGATTTCCTCTACTTCCTGCGGACCGGCGGCGGCAACCTGGAACAGGCTTCCTACATCGAGCAGGTGCTTTTCCAGATGTACATGAAGCACCGGATGCGGACCTACCAGGCCCAGTTCCACGTCAACCCCGACTATGCCTACTGGTACGGTTGGGCGATGATGACCAAAGACCTGGTGGAGATCAAGGATCTGGCCAAAACCATGCGGGCCACCCATGGCGCCGTCAAGTAAAGCGTTTCTTTCCACGGTAAACGGTGAAAGCCAGCCCGGCAACGGGCTGGCTTTCTGCCGTCATCGGCGGTAAAACCGACAGCCATGACTTCATTCTCCCAGATCGGCAAGGAATACCTGCGGCTGGCCAGCGCCCGTGTCTCCCGGGACCAGCCGGCGCTGCTGATTTTCCTTTTCCACGCCATCTTCACCGACCGGGAGGAGATCAAAAAAGATCTCATCGCTCCCCAGCAGCGGTTTACGGTCGCCGATTTTGCCCGCTTCGTCGCCTACTACCACCACCATGGCTACCGGTTCGTCGGCCCGGCCGAGGTCATCCAGGGCCTGGATCCCCGGGGCCGGTACGTGATGATTACTTTTGACGACGGCTATTTCAACAACACCCGGGTGCTGCCGGTACTGGAAAAATACCGGGCGCCGGCGCTTTTCTTCATCACCAGCGACAATACCCGCAGCCAGCACTGCTACTGGTGGGACGTACTCTATCGCCAGCTGCGGCAGGCGGGCCGGAACCGGAAACAGATTTCCCGGGCAATGGCCGCTTTTTTCCGTCAGCGGCACGATGAAATCGAGGCCAAACTGCTGGCCGCCTTCGGCGCCCGGGCCTTCACTCCCCGCGCCGACACCGACCGGCCGCTGAGCGCCGGGGAGCTGACCGCTTTTGCCCGCCATCCCCTGGTGCACATCGGCAACCACACCGCCCACCACGCCATCCTGACCAATTACGACCCGGACGGCATCGAGGCCGAAATGCGGCAGTGCCAGGCATACCTGGGGCGCCTGCTGGGCGAGGAACCGGCCGCCGTCGCCTATCCCCACGGCAACTGCAATGAGGCGGTAATCCAGGCTGCCGCCCGGCTGGGGTTCAAACTGGGAATCACCACCCGGAAGCAAAAAAACCGGCTGCCCCTGAACGCCGAACCCGCCGCCCGGCTGGCCCTGGGACGCTTCACCCTCTGGGGGACCCGGCCGATCGCCAACCAGTGCGCCATTTTCCGCGGCAACTGGAACTACCGCTGAAAAACTCCTGGCCTTCCTCGCCCGGCCCCACTGACAAGGCGGGAAAAGTTTTCCGCCGGCCAGGGCCGCCGTCTTCAGCCGGCGACTATCTTCACCAGGTAGCGCCGGCGCCGGGGGCCGTCAAACTCGGCGAAAAAAATCCCCTGCCAGGTTCCCAGGAGCAGGCGGCCGTCGACCACCGGCACCGTGACGGACAGGCCCAGCAGGCTGGCCTTGAGATGGGCGTCGGAGTTGCCTTCCAGGTGGCGGTAGTTGTCGTGTTCGGGAATCAGGTCGGCGAGTTTGACCAGGATGTCGCGCTTGACGCTGGGGTCGGCATTTTCGTTGATAGTCACCGCCGCCGTCGTATGGGGCACGAAAACGTGGCAAAGCCCTTCCCGTACGCCGCTGCGCTGCAGGTCGGCAAGCACGACGGAACTGATATCCAGCAGTTCTTCCCGGCGTCCCGTTTGCACTTCATGCTGAAAAAGGTTACCCATGCGGCTCTCCCTCCGGCAAAATTTTGCAGCCCTGACCCGATTCTAGCCGCCGGCAGCCGCTTGTCAAGTCACGGACAAAAAAACACCGACGATCACGGGGGATGTCGGTGTTGGCAAGAAATTTATGCCGGCCGGCAATCCCGGCGGCTTCGGTTTGCGGTTCAAGGCTAGAGTTTACCGGTAATCTCCTGGGCAAACGGCTCAACCGCGGCCTTGATCTTGGCCAGCGAAGGCGTCTGCTTGACCGCCAGCCCCGGCGCCACCAGCTGCATGCGGAACTGGTTTTTCATCGTGTCTTCGAGAATCCCCAGGGACTCGCCGCTCCAGCCGTAGGAGGAAAACGCCGCTCCCGGCTTGTCGGCCAGCTCGGCTTCGGCGGCCCGGAAAAGGAACTGCTTCATGGTGCCGATCAGATCCTTGTGGTAGGTGGGACCGCCGAATAGCAGCAGGTCGGCACCCTCAAGCTCGGCCGCTGTCACCTTGCCGCCCTTGTTGACGGTGACCTGGTGGCCGGCCGCCGCCAGCTGTTTCTCCAGGGTTTCGGCGATTTTTTTCGTCGTGCCGCGCAGGGAATCGTAGACAATCAACACTTTGGCCATGGAAAGCTCCTTTGCGGCTCAATCTTCCATTTCGCTGAAGCTGTCCTTGTCGGCGCCGCAGAGGGGACAGGCCCAG
>JAFDMG010000042.1 GCA_019306045.1 Deltaproteobacteria bacterium
CTCCGGGCCAGCGCGGGATCACGGTAGACATAAACGGTGTAGCTGATGTTTTTCAGCAGATTCGCCTTTGAACGGACGCGGCAGATGTAAGGCGGCACCCGGTAGGTTCCCCGCTGCCGGTCGTCCGGGGAAACCGGCACCTCACCGATGCTGGGCACCAGGTCCCGGGCGGGGACCCCGAGAATGGCGGCGGCTTCGTCAAGGCCGACGGCAGTGCAGCGGCCCGGAGGGACTTTTTCCGCCGCCCCCGCCGCGCCGACCGGCAGCAGGCTGGAAGCCAGGAAAAGCAAAATCATCAATACCAGTGGCCAATACCGTCTGTCCGTCATCTTCGCTACCCTTTCTGCCCGGAAGTTGTAGCTGGACATTACCCGACCTTTACCGTTGGAAAAACGGGTCGTTGCTGTTACAATACGGACGGGAGTTTAAACAATTTTATCCGAAAAAGCAATTTTTACCGCCGGCAACCGCCGGCCCGGGAGTTACCATGGGACTTCTGGCCGCCATCAGCAGCACCTTTTTTGACATGGCCCCCTACCTGCTTCTGGGGCTGACCTTTGCCGGCATCCTCCATGTCCTGTGCAGCCGGGAATTCATCAGTCGCCACCTGGGCGGCAGCGGCCTGGCCGCCATTGTCAAGGCGGCGGTGCCTCTCCCTGCGGCAAAGCCGGGCCTCGGAAGGAGCGACGGTCTCCTTCCTGATTTCCACTCCCCAGACGGGCATCGATTCCATCATTGCCACCTACGGCCTCCTGGGGCCGGTTTTCGCCGTTTTCCGGCCCCTGGCGGCTTTCGTCATGGGCATCGTCGGCGGCTTCGTCACCCAGCTGCTCGTGGGCCGGCAGCCGGCTGGACAAACGGCGGCCGCAACGGAGCCGTCGTGCCGGCTCTGCGACCGGGAAGAACCCCACCAGCACTCGCTGGGCGCCAAGATCATCGCCATGGCCAGGTATGGCTACGGCGATTTTCTCGACGACATCTCCCGGCAGCTGACCATCGGCATCATCCTTTCGGGAATCATCACCTACTTTGTCCCGGACAATTTTTTCAGCCGCTACGCCGGCAACCAGCTGCTGGAAATGCTGGTCATGATCGTCGGCGGCATTCCCCTGTACGTCTGCGCCACCGCCTCGATCCCCATCGCCTACGCCCTGATCCTCAAGGGGATCTCCCCGGGCGCCGCCTTTGTTTTCCTGGCCGTGGGACCGGCCACCAACGTGGCCACCATCACCCTGATCGGCAACGTCATGGGGAAAAAGGTGGTAGCCATCTACCTGGCGACCATCACCGGCCTGGCGATGATCGCCGGTTACCTCTTCAACCGGCTGATCGACCACTTCTACGGCGGCACGCTCCCGTTGGAGCCCCTGGTCAGCGAAGGCGGCCGCCAGTGGTCCCCGGCCACTTTCTTCAGCTATCTTTTTCTCGCCCTGCTGCTCCTTTCCCTGGCCAGGAAATATCTTCCCGAGCTGCGGGCAAAGCTGGACGGCAGCCGCAGACAGCCGTCACCGCCGGCGGCGGCCGCCATTTTCCGGGTCGAAGGCATGACCTGCGGCAACTGCGCCCGGCACGTCGCCGAGGACCTGCAGCGGCTGGCGGGAGTCACCGGAGTCAAGGTGGACCTGGCGGGCAAGCGGGTCGAGGTCAGCGGCACCTGCGACCGCCGGGAGGCGGCCGCCGTCATCCGGAAGGCCGGCTACCGGGTGGTTGAATAGACCCTACCCTGCCCCCCCGGACAGCGAAGCCCTACGGCAGCCGCCGGCAGGTCAGCCGGTACTTGAAACTCTCCGGCTGGTAGAAATCCAGCATCTGGCCGTCAACTTCGGCATAAGGATAGCCGAAAGTGTTCAAAGGCTCGCCGGCCTGGGGCGGATTGAGGATCAGGTCCCGTCCCCGGGCCAGTTCCACCCGGTAGGGATCCCAGGCACCCCAGAAATATTCCCGGTAGCTTTTGGCGCGGGCAGCCGCCAGCTTCAGTTTTTCCTTGAGCATCATTTTCCTGACATCGGCCGGGTCGACCGGCACCCAGCCGTAGCCGGGAAGGAAAAACTCGGCCCAGCAGTGCTGCCATTTGGTGATCTCCTGTTCCGGCTTTTTCCCCAGGCGGATGCCGAAGATCTCCCGGGCCGGCACCCCGGCCGCCCGGCAGAGGGTGACAAACACGGAATTGATGTCGGTGCACTTCCCGCCGGGCCGTTTCAGCAGGGCGCAGACATCACCCTTGCCGCAGCCCACGGTAGTCGGGTCCCGATACATGTGGTCGCACACCCAGTCATAGATTGCCCGGGCCCGGGCGGCAACCCCCGGCCGGCCGGCCACGATGACGGCCGCCAGCTTCCGGACCTGGTCGTTGAGGGGTCCCAGGCGGTTGGGGCGCAGCCACTGCCGGTAATCGGCCGGGTCCCAAGCCCCCTCCCGGGCGGGGAAATCCCGCCGCACCACTTCCTGCCGGCGGGCGGTGAACGCCAGCAGCAGGTGGCGGCTGGCGGCCTGCCGGTCCCAGCGGGCATAAAGAATCGGGGTCTGGAACACCCGGTCGGTATAAACCGCCGCCTCCCGAAAATCACCGTCGATCCTGATGTCGCTGATTTCCTGGTATTGACTGGACACCGGGTACGGCAGCCACAGCTTCACCTCTTTGCCGGCCGGATAGGCCGACAGGTCGAACTCCATCGTCACCCGGCCGGCCGCCGTTTTGGCGGCCAGCACCCGGCCACCCGGCACCAGCACCATCAGCAAACAACCTGTCAACAGCATTCCCGTCAGCAGCCGCGTTATTCCTGCTCCCCGCATGTCAACCTCCTTGAAAAACCTGGCGTCAGCAGTGTCCGGCCGCCGGCATTTGAGCGACGCCAAAAGCAGGACGGGCACCAGTGACATCATGGCGTTGAAATTTGCGGCCGACTCTAGCGAAGCCGCCGCCATGATGTCAAATCGTTTTAATTGATATAGTTTATGATATTCATATATATTCTCAATAATGGTATTGCCGGAACCGCCGCCGCTGCCACCACGGCGGCCGGCAAGCACCGGCGGCAGCCGCCAGGGAAAATCATTTCCCCAACTTTCGCCGGCCGCCCCGGCGACATTGCTTGTTTTTCCCGGCAATTTCTGTTATACACAGGCGGCAAATCTCACAGCATGACCGGGGAAGCGGGGAAGCGGTGGAACACGGCAGAAACAAGCGCAACATGATGGTCGAAACGATCAGGAAGCTCCTGCATCGCGAAGCCTGGCACAACATCAACAAGATCATCGCCAAGCTCTACCCGGCCGACATCGCCCAGATCATGCAGGCCCTCAGCGAAGAGGAGATGTACACCCTCTTCGCCCGCATCACCGACATCGACAAGGCGGCTGAAACCCTCAGCGAACTGGAGGTCACCGTCGCCACCGAGCTGCTGACCAACCTGCCGGAAGAACACACCATCCGCCTGCTGAAGGCCATGTCCCAGGACGACGCCGCCGACCTGCTGGCCCAGCTGCCGGAGGATTTCTCCCAGCGCCTGCTGGAAAAACTGGGAGTCAAGCAGTCCCAGGAAATCGAGACCCTGCTCAGCTACGCCGACGACACCGCCGGCGGCATCATGACCACCGAGTTCTTCGCCCTGCCGGAGAACCTCACCGTCGGGGACGCCATCTCGGCGATCCGCAAGCGGGGCGGCGAGGCGGAAACCGTCTTTTACATCTATGTCGTCGACCAGCGCGGCCACCTGGTGGGCATCATTTCCCTGCGCAAGCTGATCCTCTCCCAGCCAGACACCAGGCTGCAGCAGATCATGAATTCCAACGTCGTCAAGGTCAACGTCCACACCGACCAGGAGATCGTCGCCCAGCTGGTGGAAAAGTACAACATCCTCGCCATCCCGGTCGTTGACGACGAAAACAAGCTGGTGGGTATCGTCACCGTTGACGACGTCATTGACGTCATCCGCCAGGAGGCCACCGAGGACATCTTCAAGATGGTCGGTACCGACTACACCGAAATCGTCTACGCCGACAAGATCTGGAAGATCGCCCGCATCCGCCTGCCCTGGCTGATCACCAACCTGATCGGCGGCGTGGTCACCGGCTACCTCATGTGGCTGTTCAAAATTACCATCGAGCACGTCCTGGCCCTGATCACCTTTGTCCCGGTAATCACCGGCATGGGCGGCAACGTCGGCACCCAATCCTCGTCGATCGTCGTCCGCGGCCTGGCCACCGGCCGGGTAACGGCGGACAACCTCGGGCACATCATCTGGCGGGAAGCGCGGATCGGCATTCTCATGGGCCTGATCTGCGGCCTGGCGGTCGGCCTGATTGCCCTCGCCTGGCACCGGGAGCCGCTGCTCGGCCTGGTGGTCGCCATCGCCATGTCGGCATCGATGACCATCGCCGCCAGCATGGGGGCCATCACGCCGATGGTTTTCAACCGTCTGCAGATCGATCCCGCCATCGCTTCCGGACCCTTCGTCACCACCAGCAACGACATTATCGGCATCCTGGTTTACATGGGCACCGCCACCCTGTTTCTGAAATATGTTTTCACCGGCATGTGAGCGGCCCGCTTGCCGGCTGGCGGCCAAACGCAACGGAATTTATGCTTGTCATCAAAGACCACGCCATCGTCTGCCATAAATATCCCTACGGCGAAAGCGACCTGCTGATTTCTCTGTTCACCCGCCGGCACGGGCGGCTGACGGCAATTGCCAAGGGTGCCCGGCGCAGCCGCAAGCGGTTCCCCGGCCGGCTGGAGCTTTTTTCCCTGGTCAGGGCCACCCTGGCATCCCGGCGGCCCACCAGCCTGCCCCGCCTGGACGAATGTGAAATCATCCACCCTTTCCAGCAGATCCAGCACCGGCCCCGGGCATTTTTTGCCGGCTGCTACTTCCTGGAAATCATCAACCGCTGCTGCCCTGAAATGCAGGCCAACGAGCCCCTTTTCCAGCTGACCGGGGAACTGCTGGCCTTTCTCCACCGGGACGGTGAGGAAAACCGGCGCAATTTTGCCTGCCAGGTGCGCCTCTTCGAGCTGCAGGCCGTTGCCCTCCTCGGCTACGCCCCCCGCCTCGACCGCTGCCTGGACTGCGGCGACCACTCGCCGGCCGCCCCGTTCTTTGCCCCGGGACTCGGCGGCCTCGTCTGCGCCGCCTGCCGGCCGCGCCACCCGGAGGCCTTCGCCGTCAGCCGCGGCACCGTCGCCCTGCTTGACAAATCCCGGAAAATCAACGACAGCCTGCGGCAGAAGCTGAACTTCACTCCCCGGGTAATGACGGAAACCGCCCGGCTGTGCCGCAGCCTGCTGCAGTGGCACACCGGCCGGGAATTCAGGACGGCCAAGTACCTGGATGCCTGGGAGACGGCCGGAGAAACCGGCGGCCAGGCGCAAAATTCTTGCCAAGGGCGGCAAACTGCATTAGATAGTAAAAGCACGGAATGCTATTCAGCCAAGGAGACCAGCCAATGAATTTTCAAGACGTCATTCTCAACCTGGAGAAGTTCTGGGCCGAACACGGCTGCCTCATCCAGCAGCCTTACGACCTGGAAGTGGGCGCCGGCACCTTCAACCCGGCGACTTTCCTGCGCTCCCTGGGACCGGAGCCTTACAACGTCGCCTACGTGGAGCCGTCCCGCCGGCCCACCGACGGCCGCTACGGCGAGAATCCCAATCGCCTGCAGCACTACTACCAGTACCAGGTAATTCTCAAGCCGTCGCCGCTGGCCATCCAGGAACTCTACCTCGACAGCCTCAAGGCCCTCGGCATCGATCCCCTGGACCACGACATCCGTTTCGTCGAGGACGACTGGGAATCGCCAACCCTGGGCGCCTGGGGACTGGGCTGGGAAGTGTGGCTGGACGGCATGGAAATCACTCAGTTCACCTACTTCCAGCAGGTGGGCGGCTTCGATCTCAAGCCGGTCTCCGGCGAAATTACCTACGGCCTCGAACGGATCGCCATGTACCTCCAGGGGGTGGACAACGTTTTCGACCTGCGCTGGAACGACGAGGTCACCTACGGCCAGGTTCACCACCAGGGGGAAGTGGAGTGGTCCCACTACAATTTCACCGAGGCCGACGTTGATATGCTGCTGCAGTTGTTCAACATGTACGAGGCCGAGGGTCTGCGCCTGGCGGCAAAGGGGCTGGTACTGCCGCTGTACGACTACTGTCTCAAATGCTCCCACACCTTCAACCTGCTGGACGCCCGGGGGGCGATCTCGGTAACCGAGCGCACCAACTACATCGGCCGGGTGCGGCAACTGGCCAAGCTGACCGCCGAGGCCTACCTCCGGCAGCGGGAAGAGATGGGCTACCCGCTGCTGAAAAAATGACCCCGTCCGGCGGCCGGGAGAAGCCGGCGGCGCCGGACGTTCGCTGACGGCCTGCCCCTTGCTGAAAGCCATCGACCTGCAGAAAACCTACGACACCGGGGCGGTCAAAACCCCGGCCCTGCGCGGCGTCTCCCTGACGATCGCCGCCGGCGACTTCGTCGCCGTCATGGGGCCCTCCGGCTGCGGCAAAAGCACCCTGATGAACATCCTCGGCTGCCTGGACCGGCCCACCGCCGGCCGCTACCAGGTGGACGGCCGGGAAACCGCCGCCCTCGGCGACCGGGAACTCTCCCGCCTGCGCAACCGGAAATTCGGCTTCATCTTTCAGGCCTTCAATCTCCTGCCCCGCTACACCTGCCTGGAAAACGTCATGCTGCCCCTGGTTTACCGCCGCGACCAACCGGCCGGCGTCCGGCAGCGGGCGGCTGACCTTTTGCGGCAGGTCGGCCTGGGGGAGCGGCTGCACGCCCGCGCCCGGGAGCTTTCCGGCGGCCAGCAGCAGCGGGTGGCCATTGCCCGGGCCCTGATCAACGACCCGGAAGTAATCTTTGCCGACGAACCGACCGGCAACCTCGACAGCGCCTCTTCCGGGGAAATCATGGCCCTGATTACCGGCCTCAACCGGCAGGGCAAAACCATCGTCATGGTCACCCACGATCCCGAAGTGGCCAAACGGGCGGCCGCGATCATCCGCATGCAGGACGGCCGGATAATCGGCCGGGAGAGCTGCTGACATGGGCCGCCGGCTGCGGGAAATCGGCCGCGGGGCCCTGGCCAGCAAACTGTTCTCCCTCCTGATGGCCAGCGGCATCTTCATTTCCATCCTGGCCCTGACCCTGATCACCGCCATCAGCGCCGGCACCAGGCAGGAAATCTACCAGACCATGAAGGGTTTTGGCTTCGGCGCCGACGCCGTCCTGCTCTACTCCGGCGGCGGCCGCCTGTTCAGCCACCGCCGGTCGGCGCCCAACATCACCCCCGGCGACCTGGCAGCCATCCGGCGGCTGCCCTTCGTCCGCCGGCTTTCCCCCCGGCTCCTGCGGGCGGAAACGGTAACCAGCGGCCGCCGGCAGGCAAAAACCTATCTTTACGGCGTCACCACCGCCTTCACCGCCGTCAACGACTGGCATCCCGCCAGCGGCCATTTTTTCACCACCTGCGACCTGCAGCGCCGCCGCAAGGTCTGCCTGCTGGGAAGAACGGTGGCCGCCGCCCTCTTTCCCGGTCAGCCCGCGCCCCTGGGAGAGACGGTGAGAATCCGGGATCTCTTTTTCACCGTCATCGGCGTCATGGAAACCAAGGGGCGCTCCCGGCGCTACGACATGGACGACCGGGTAATCATTCCCTTGAGTACCGCCGCCCACCTGCTTTTCCAGGAAAAAAACGTCCTCTCGGTCAAAATCGTTGTCGACGACCCGGAAAAAATGGCCCGCTACCAGCAGGAGCTGCGACGGCTGCTGCGCCGGCGCCACCGCCTGGGAGCGGCAATTCCGGATGATTTTCGCCTGATCACCGCCGGCACCATTGCCGGCATCGTCAACCGGGCCACCAACGAGCTGGGAACCATGTTGCTGCGCATCATGGCCATTTCCCTGCTGGTCAGCGGCATCATCATCACCAACATCACCCTGGCGGGGATCAGCGAACGCACGCGGGAGTTCGGCATCCGGCGGGCGGTGGGCGCCAGCCGCGGGGACATCATCGTCCAGGTGCTTGGCGAAACCGTCCTCGTCAGCCTGGCGGGCGGCCTGGCCGGCCTGCTGGCCGGCGCACTGCTCTGCGGTCTGCTGCGCCACTACACGGAACTGCCGGTCATCCTCACCTGGCAGCCCTGCTGGCTGACCCTGCTGCTGGCCACCGGCACCGGGCTGCTGGCCGCCCTGCCGCCGGCGGTCAAGGCCGGCCGGCTGAGCCCGCGGGAGGCCATCCAATGAATATCCCGCACCACTGGCGCCTGTTCCGGCTGGCCCTCGGGTCGCTGCGGGAAAATCTGCCGCGTCATTTTCTCGCGCTCCTGGGAATCATCGTCGGCGTGGCGGCGGTCATCAGCCTGAGCGCCGTCGGGCAGGTGGGAGAAGCCCGGCTGTTGCACTCGGTGGCCATGATGGGCGGCACCACCATCACCGTCACGCCGGCCGCCATCACCCCGACTGCCGGCCGGCCGGCAATCAGGGGCCGCTACCGGACCCTGACCATGGACGACCTGGAAGCCATCCGCCGGCACCTGCCCGGCATCGCCGCCGTCGCCCCCGTCAACCAGGCCTCCTTTACCGCCCGGCACCGGGGGCTGGCTGCCACGGTCAACGTCATCGGCAGCACCAACGAACTGCTGCGGATTGAACAGCGGCGACTGGCCGGCGGCCGGCTTTTTACCGCCGACGAACAGCGGCGCGGCCTGCCGGTGGCCCTTATCGGCCAAACGGCGGCCGACAATCTTTTTCCCGGCTCCAGCCGGCCGCTGGGGCAGCGAATACAGCTTGGCAGCCAGTTCGTCACCATTGTCGGCATCCTGACCGCTGCGGGCGTCAGCGCCGGCGGCCGGGACGAAGACGACGCGGTCATCGTCCCCATCAACCTTTACCGACGGCGGTTCACCGAACAGAACTACCTGGAGGAAATCAAGATTCTGCCGGCCGCCTCCGGCAGGCTGCCGGCGGTCAAAGAGGCCGTGACCCGGCTGCTGGCCGCCCGGCACCGGCCGCTGCCGGACGGCAAAAAAGACTTCACCGTCCAGGCGATGACCGACTACCTGCGACGAAAAACCAGGATGGGCCGACTGATCAACCGGACCACCACGGCGGTGGCCGCCATCGCCCTGCTGATCGGCGGCATTGGCATCATGGCCGTCCTGCTGGTCAAAATCCGGGAGAAAATGCGGGAGATCGGGGTCAAACGGGCCGTGGGGGCCACCAGGATGGATATCTTCTGGGAATTTTTCTGGGAGTCCTGCTGCCTGGCCCTGGGGGGCGGCCTCATCGGCCTCCTGGCCGGCGCCCTGCTGGCCGGCTACATCATTGCCGCCAGCGGCTACGGCCTGCCCTTCCCGCTGGCCGCCGCCGGCGGCGCCTTTGCCGCCGCGGTGGTCATCGGCATTCTTGCCGGCCTTTACCCGGCTTGGAAGGCAGCTTTCCTCACCCCCATCGAGGCGCTGGCCGAGGAATAACCGCCGGCCGCCGCCTCGGTTTACTCTGCCAGGAGAATTTTCCCGACCTCGGCAAAGCGGTCAACCAGGTAATCGGGGGCATGGCGCCGCAGGCGGCTGGTCCGGTCCTCCCCGTGCTTGAGGATAATCACCGGGATGCCGGCCTGGCGGGCGGTTTCGATGTCAGTAACGCTGTCGCCCACCATGAAGGCCCGGTCAACGGCCACCTCGCGCTGCCGGTAGTAGGCCCGGATGAGATCGAGGCCCTCGGCGGCCGGCTTGAGCAGCGTGACCTCGTTGCGGCTGACGGTAACGTCAAAAAGGGAGGCCAGGGAAAAACGGGCCAGCATCTGGTCAAGGGCCCGGCGGCCGACGTTGGAATCGAGGGCCAGCCCCCAGCCCCTTTCCCGGAGAGCAGTCAGCAGCTCCCCCACCCCGGGATAGAGCCGCCAGCGGCCGGCGGCGTCGGCATCGTAGCGGTCATAGACCGCCGCCACCCGGCCGACGATCTCCGCCCGCAGGTTGGGGTCGGTGAGCCGCCGCTGGAGATGGTTGTACAGCCGGCAGTAATCGAGACCGGCAAGCTCCTGCCGGTCGAGGCCGGCCCGGTCGAGCCAGCCCTCCAGCAGGCCCCGGACCTCTTCCTGGGCGGCCGCCAACTGCCACTGGAAGTCAACCAGCGTCCCCTCAAAATCAAAAATGGCCAGTTTCATGGCGGCGATTCTTTCCCGTTTGTCTCCGCCGGCTCGCCGGCGGCGACAAACTCGTCGAGGCGCGCCAGGGCCGCCTCGTAAAGGGAACGGCAGCGGCGCCGGGCGGTCGGCGAACTGATCCGCTCGTACATCCAGGCAAACTTGTCCCTGACCTTCGCGGGGCTCGACTCCCGGGTTTTAACGGTCACGAACATCTCGACGTTGGTGGTGAAAAAACTCAGGCTGTCGGCATCTTTCAGCAGATCGCTTTCCGGGTCGCCGCCGACCTCGTGGTGGTTGATGAGATGAAAAATCTTTGTCCTCATGGGGGCCGGACAGCCGCGGGCGGCGAGATAAGCATCCGTTATCTCGGCGCTGCGGCGTTGGTGATATTCGAGGAAAGCGGGATCACGGAACGCGCCGGCAGAGCGGAACATCCGGGCATAAACTTCCTCCTCCCGGAAAGCCCGCTCGAGGTCATGGGCCATGCCGGCCACCAGCAGGGCCTCGTCGGCGGCCGGATGCAACTTGCGGAGCCAATCCACCGTCCGTTTCAGGTGCAACGGCACCAGGCGGTTGCCGGCCGCGGCGAAAGAGCGTTCGACGAACTCCCCGACCGCGGCCAGATAAACCTGATTTTGTCGCTTCTCAATCATCGGCAGCACCCCGAACCGAAAACCGGAATCGGCTATTCCGTAATCCAGCTTACGCCTCTTCCGCCCGTTTGAGCGCCAGCCGCACCCGTTCCGGGGTCAGCGGCAGTTCGGTAATGCGCACCCCGATAGCGTCGTAAACGGCATTCAGAATCGCCGGGATGGTCGGCATGATCGCCCCCTCCCCGACCTCCTTGGCGCCGTAGGG
>JAFDMG010000043.1 GCA_019306045.1 Deltaproteobacteria bacterium
GCCCGCAGCCGGCTGCTCGCCGGCGCCGGCAAAAGGATCGACGGTGGTTTCCGGCACCGGCGGCCGGGTAGGGGTTTCCGGCCGGGGCACTTCGCGCCGGAGGCGCAGGGGCGGCTTTTCCGCCGGGGCGGCCGCGGCCGGTTCCGGCTGGGGACGTTCGGGGCGGGCGGCGGCCGCGCTCTTCTGCTTCAGGTTCTGCAGCACCAGTTTGCAGCAGCTGGTCAGGGTGGGCAGCACGCCGGTGCCCTTGATGGCCACCGCCTCGAAAAAGGGCAGCCCCCGCGGGTTGAGGAGGTTGTTCAGCTCCTCGACGCTCATCACGTCCGGCATGTCCTGCTTGTTGTACTGGAAAATCAGGGGAATGCTGTCCATGTCCCGGTTGTAATACTGCAGGTTTTCCTTGAGATTTTCCAGGCTTTCAACATTTTCCTTGGCCATGGAGCGCTGGGAGTCGGCCACGAAAACGATGCCGTCGACCCCGGTGAGCACCGCCTTGCGGGTCGAGTTGTAATATACCTGTCCCGGAACCGTGTAAATATGGAAGCGGGTTTTGAAGCCGCCGATGTTTTCCAGCTCAATGGGGAGGAAATCAAAAAAAAGGGTGCGGTCGCAGTCGGTGGCCAAGGAGACCAGCTCTCCCCGCTGCTTCGGATTCAGCTTCAGGTGGATGTACTGGACGTTGGTGGTTTTGCCGCACAGCGCCGGGCCGTAGTAGACGATTTTGGCCCCGATTTCCTTTTTCTGATAGTTGAAGATGGCCATAACAATCCTTGGTAGTGGTCAATAGCAGGCTCAGATTATTTCAGCTCCCTCTTCCAGGGCTGCGATCTCGGCACTGACATTTTTGTATTCCGGGTCCAGGAGGTAGACTTCCCGGAAAGTTTCCAGGGCCCGGTCGATTTCGTTCATTTCCCTGAAAGTCAGTCCCAGCTCGTATTTCAGACTGAGAAAATCCTGACGGTTCAGGCCGACTTCGCGCAG
This sequence comes from Deltaproteobacteria bacterium, assembly GCA_019306045.1. GTDB lineage: Bacteria > Desulfobacterota > Anaeroferrophillalia > Anaeroferrophillales > Anaeroferrophillaceae > JAFDMG01. Next base: position 982 of record JAFDMG010000043.1, read on the forward strand.
TCCCTGCTGGAATTGCGACAGGGCTTCCGACAGCTGGTCCAGATCCCGGTAGATGCGGCCCGTCAGCAGAAAAGCCCTGACCCGGAAACTGGCGAAATTCATCACGATGCGGCTTTCCTCCAGCGCCTGTTCCAGCATGCCCACTTCCCGGTAGGCCAGGGCCATGTTGTAGTGGAACTTCTGCTGCTCGACGTCTTCGTCCCCGGCATCGCCCCGGTTTTCCTGGACGGTTTTTTTCAGGGTTTCGAAGACCTGTTCGACGCCGATGTTGGCTTCCTCGCTGTCCAGCTGCAGGCCGGCGGCGACGTCGGCGTTCAGGGTGCTGAGTTCTCCTGACAGCTCGGCGCCAAGGTCGAAAAAGTCATCTCCCTCCTTGTCGGCCCCCATCTCGAGGTTGCTGTCCGGGGAACGGTCGGTGATGATCAGGTCGGAGTAGGAACTCTTCTCCGGCTCCTCTAGCTCGGGCAGGAACTGCCGGAACTGCTGGCGGAACTTTTCCCGGTCGGGGGCAATCTCGAGAATTTTTTCCAGGACGGCGACCGCCTCTTCCTGGCGCCCCGCTTCCTGGTGGATGGCAAACACCTGCTGGTAATAGGTGATGGCATCGGCGTTGAGGTTTTCCAGCTTGTAGATCCTGGCCAGGTTGAGATTGGCCTCCAGGTGTTCCGGGTCGATCTTGAGAATCTTCTTGTAGACCGCCACCGCCATCGGCGAGAAGCCGTGGTCGGTATACATGTTGGCGGTTTCGTTGTACTCGTGCACCGCCTCGTCCTCGCGGCCGAGGGCGAGGAGGGTTTCGGCCAGCTTCAGCCGGATGCGGTAGTTTTTCGGGTTTTCTTCAAGTTGCTGGCGATATTGTTCCAGGTTGACCAGGTTGTCGGTTTCATCGGATTTCTTCTTCTTGGAAAAAAAACTTCTTACTTTCTGAAAAATGTTTTTCGCAGCAGCCAAAACAGCGTCCCCGGAGAAAGTTCATCGTCGCCGTCCTCGGAGCCGCTGGCAGACAATGGCTCCTAAGTGTAGACGATATTTATTAATTTTTTGACTTTTTGCCGTTGATTTGCTAATTTCAAACACCCTGTGCGGGTTTACTTTCTACTTTCGGCAGGGGAATTTTTTTCTTAACAGATTGCGGGCAATTTATCTGAAAAAATTGGCCGGCGGGTTGCCTGCCGGCATCGGGCCGGCCGCCGCCGCTTGGCCGGCCGCCGCCAGAAGCAGGATTGATGGTGATTACCGGCCAGGTTGTGGTGCCCCCGGCGGTGAGACCGCCGGCGATCATCGGCATTGTCGCCCCCGCCAGCCCGGTCAGGGAAGCGAGCCTGGCCGCCGGCCGCCGCTACCTGGAGGCCCGCGGCTTCGAGACCGTTGTCAGCGGCGGGATCACGGCCCGGCAGCATCACCTGGCGGGGGACGCCAACCGGCGCCGCCGGGAGATCGAGGCCATGTTTGCCGAGGAGTCGGTGGCGGCGGTTTTTGCCGCCCGGGGCGGTTATGGCAGCCTGCAGCTGCTGGCCGGACTGGACTACGCCCTGCTGGCCCGGCGGCCGAAGTTTTTGCTGGGCTACAGTGACCTGACCGCCCTGCAGCTGGCCCTCTGGCAGCGGTGCCGTCTCCAGTCCCTGTCCGGGCCGCTGGTGGCGGTGGAAATGGCCCGGGGCGGGGCGGAGATCAACGAAGCCCTTCTCTGGGGGCTGCTCGGCCGCCAACCGGCCGGTGAGCTGCAAAAGCTCATGAGCCCTTATCTGGGCGGCGAGGGAATTGCCGTCACCCGGCCGGGAAGAGTAACAGGACGGCTGCTGGGCGGGACGCTGAGTGTTATGGCCTCCCTGGCCGGCACCGGTTACCTGCCTGATTTTGCGGGCCGGATAATCATTTTTGAGGAGCGCGGCGAGCGGCTGTACCGGCTGGACCGCTACCTGACCCAGCTGCGGCTGGCGGGGGTTTTTTCCCGGCCGGCGATGGTCGTCTGCGGTGATTTCAGCCTGCCTGACGACGAAGAACAGGCCTTGTTGCCGTCTTTCCTGGCGGATTTTTTTGCCGCCGATGATTTTCCGGTGGTCCGCGGCTTCGCCTATGGCCACTGCCGCCGCAGTTTCATCTTCGTCCAGGGCGGGTATTACGAGTTCGACCTGCCGGCGGCCACCATCAGGCTGCTGCCCGAAGACGGCGTGCCGGCGGCTCAATTGACCACCGAGAACCAACAACCGACAACGACAAAACGGGACTGAATCATGCATGACCAGCTGGCTGCCTGGGACAAGAAATACATCTGGAAACCCTTTACCCAGATGAAGGAATACCAGGAACAGGAAACCATCGTCATCGAGCGGGGAGAGGGGATCTACCTGTACGACCGGGACGGCAACGCCTACATTGACGGCATTTCCTCCTGGTGGGTCAACACGCTCGGCCACAACCACCCGGTGCTCAACGAAGCGCTCCACCGACAGATCGACAAGGTGGCCCACTGCGCCCTGGCCGGGCTCTCCCACGAGCCGGCCATCCGCCTGGCCAAGGAACTGGTGGAAGTTTTGCCTCCCGGCCTCGGGCACGTCTTTTATTCCGATGACGGTTCGACGGCGGTGGAAGTGGCCCTGAAGATGTCTTTCCAGTACTGGGTCAACAGCGGCCGCCCGGAAAAAACCCGGTTTGTCGCCCTGGAGGGGGCCTACCATGGCGACACCCTGGGGGCGGTCAGCGTCGGCGGCATCGACCAGTACCACCAGGTTTTCCGGCCCCTGCTGTTCGAGGTTTTCCGGGTGCCGGCTCCCCGCTGTTACCACTGCCCCGCCGGCTGCCGGCCGGACAGCTGCGACTGCGAGTGCCTGGAACCGATGGCCGCCGTGCTGGAAAAACACGCCGACGAAATCTGCGGCGTGATCATCGAGCCCATGGTGATGGCGGTGGCCGGCATGTATGTTTACCCGGCCGCCTACCTGCGGCGGCTGCGGGCCCTCTGCGACCGCTGCGACGTGCACCTGATTGCCGACGAAGTGGCGGTCAGCTTCGGCCGCACCGGCACCATGTTTGCCTGCGAGCAGGCCGGCATCAGCCCCGACCTCATCTGCATGGCCAAGGGCCTGACCGGCGGCTACCTGCCGCTGGCGGTCACGGCGGCCACCGACAGGATCTACGAGGCCTTCTGGGACGACTACGACCAGGGCAAAACCTTCTTCCACGGCCACAGCTACACCGGCAACCCCCTGGGAACGGCCGTGGGAGTGCGGAACCTTGAGTACTTTCGCGAAGCCGGCATCATCGCCGGTCTGCAGGAAAAAACGGTTTATTTCCAGCAGCAGCTGCAGCGCTTCTGCCGGCTGCCGCACGTGGGCGACGTGCGGGGCATCGGCATGATCGGCGCCGTGGAGCTGATGGCCGACGGGGAGAAAAGGCAGCCCTATCCGGCCGGGCAGCGGATCGGCAAACGGGTGACCGACATCTGCGTCCGCAACGGTGCCTTCCTGCGTCCGCTCGGGGACGTGGTCTATTTTCTGCCGCCCCTGATCATCACGCCCCCGGAAATCGACCGCCTGTTCGACATCGCCTACCGGGCCATCGAACAGGTTACCGGTTCATGATGGCGGCCGTCGAGGTCAGGGGTCCGCTGCTGGTCAGCGCCTGCCTGGCGGGAGTCAGGTGCCGTTACGACGGCCGGGCGAAGACCAGCGACGAACTCCTGGGCCGCTGCCGGGAACTGCGGCTGGCCCTGGTGCCGGTGTGTCCCGAGCAGTTGGGCGGTCTGCCGACGCCGCGGCCGCCGGCCGCCTTCCGGGGGGGCGACGGCCGCCGGCTGCTGGCCGGTCAGGCCGGCCTCTTCACGGCCGCCGGCCTGGAGGTGAGCGAAAAGTTTCTGGCCGGCGCCCGGCAGGCGGCCCTCATTGCCCGGGTGACCGGGGCCCGGGGAGCGGTTTTTCAGGAAAAGAGTCCCGCCTGCGGGGTGGAACAGGTTTATCTCGACGGCCGGCTGCAGCCGGGTTGCGGCGTCTGTACCGCCCTTCTGCGTCGGCAGGAGGGACTGTCGGTGTGGAGCGTCGCCGGCTTCCTCGGTGAACTCGCCGGCCGGCAGGGCCGGGCGGCGTGCTGATGGCCGGAGAGAAGCCGTGACGGTCACTGCCGGGCGCTATGACGTTATCTGCCGGGACGGTACCCTGGGTCCCCTGCTGACCGCGCTTTTCCTGGCCCGGACCGGGAAGCGGGTTCTGGTTTTGCCGCCCCGACTGGTGGAAACGGGGACCGGGGAATTTCTCTTGCCGGTGGTCAGCCATGGGGCGGCCGGGCTGCTGGCTGAAGCCGACCTGCTGACCGCAGACGTCCTTTTGCCGGCGGCAAACTGGTTTCGCCTGTTCAGCGGCAAAGGGGAATTCAGCTGTCCGGCCGACCGGGACGCGCGGCAGGAGGCTTTTGCCGCCTCCTGCCGGCCGGTCTCGTCGTGGTGGCGCGCCCTGCTGGCGTCTTCCCAGGCCCTGGGTCGGCGGCTGGAGGAGGCTTTGTCGTCGGCGATGATGGTGCCGCCCCTCGGCCTGCGGGATTACGGCCGCATGATCGGGCTGCTGGCCGCCGACCGGGAGCTGTTGGAAAAGAGGCAGCTGGATTGGGCATCCTTTCTCCAGTCGTCGGGACTGGACGAAGGGCGGCGGGAGTTTTTTCTCTCCCTGCCGGTGCTGATGAGCCAGTTCAATTACGCGCACCTGCCTTACTTGAGTGTTGCCTATGGTCTGCATACCTGGTCCGCCGCTGCCCGGCTGGTGGATTTGGATCAGCTGCAGCGACGGCTCCGCGAGCAGCTGCGGCTGCAGGGAGCTGAATTCGCCGACCGGGATTGCGAGATAATCTTCGACGGCAAGTGGTATATCGGCATTGGAACCGAGGGGCGGGTTGCCTGCCGCAGCGGCATTTTCGTCGGCGCCGCGGACCGTGAACGGCTGGAGCTTGAGATCAGGCCCCTGGACCGGCGGCGGGACTTTTTTCGCCAGTTCGACCACCGGGAGGCCGGCTACCGCCTCTACCGGCTGACTTGGCCAACGGCCGATGCCGGCGAGAGGGACAGCGAGGCGACCGGCGCCGGTTATTTTTTCCCGCCGGCGGCCGGTGCCGGTGAGGTGCCGGCCTGGCAGCCACGGCGCCTGGACGGCGGCGCCGGGCGGCGGCCGGCAACCTTTTCCTGGCTGCAGCCAGCCGGCCAGCCGCCGGCCGGTGATGCAGCAGCGGCCACGCTGGCGGCGTGCTGCCGGGTTATGGGCGTGAACAAACCCGCGGCCGTTGACTGGCAGACGCAAATCGAGAACGGCGCCGCCGGGCCTTTGCGGGGCTGCCGGCCGCGCCTGGCCCCGGTGCTGGGCGGCGCTTTTTTGCCGGTTACCGGGATTTACCAGCGGTTTTACCACGTTGGCTGGGAAAATCTGCCCGGCTTCGGGCTCAACGGCTTGATCTGGTCGGCCAGGAAAACCGCCGACCACGCCCTGGCCTCCGCCTATCTCTAGACGGGTGCCCCGGACCGGAAACAGGAGAAAATCATGTTGAATTCATTGGATACCGCCATTGTCATCGTCATGCTCCTGTGCCTTCTCTACGGCTATTTCAAGGGGTTTTTTGCCGAGGTTTTTTCCATCATCGGTCTGCTGGTGAGCATTGTCATGGCCGGCCGCTATTACGGCCTGCTGGCCGAGAAAATGATCACCATCCTGCGGCTGAAACCCCTGACGGACTTCGTGGCTTTCATGTTTATCCTCTTCGGGGTCATGGTGGCCTTTGCCATCCTGCGGCTGGTGGTGAAAAAAACGGCGGTCGGGGTGGACATGGGGTGGGCCGACCACCTGCTGGGGGTCCTGCTGGGGGCCATCAAGGGGCTGGTTTTCTCCTCGATCGTGGTGTTCATGATCATTTCCATCTGGGGGCGGGACATCGGCCTCATCCGTCATTCCCGGGCGGTGCCGGTAATCTGCCGCCTGTCGCAGGTAACCGTGCAGCTGCTGCCGGAAAAGCTGCAGCAGCGGGCCGAAAAGTACCTGCCGGCGATCATCGAAAACGGAAAGGAAGGCAAATAGTGCGGCGGCATAAGCTATTTTTCGGCTGTTTGATCATGTTCCTGCTGTTTGGCGCCGGGGGCATGGCGTACGGCGGCGAAACCGACCAGGCGGCGACGGCGCCGGTGGTGGCTAGGGGAAGCGCCGTGGTTGCCGGCGATCAGCTCGGCGCCCGGCAGGCGGCCGTCGACGATGCCCTGGACCGGGCCCTGCGCCAGTATGTCTATGACCAATTGCTGATCAGCCATGACCGCGATGCCCAGCTGGAGGAACAGATCTTCAAGCTCAAGGACCGCTACATCCTTTCCTACGAGATTGTTTCCAGCCGCCGGTTGGGAGACCTTTTCCAGGTGGAGCTGCTGGTGAGGATCAACCGGCAGCTCCTGCAGCGGGAGCTGAGTTCGCTGGTCAAGCGGGAAAAGGAGCCGGTCCACCAGGTTGTCCTGGTCGTCTCGTCGGCGGCCGCCGGCCGCCGGCAGGAAGCGCCTGCCGGCGAAGAACAGCTGCTCACGGCACCGCTGCTGGAACCGCGGCGGCTGGCGGCGGAACTGGCCGGCGAGATGAGCGCCTACGGCTACGATTTTTCCCTGGTCGACGAGGTTCCCGGAGAGGTGGCCGGCCTCTGCCGGCAGAGTGACGGTCTTGATGAGGGTGCGCTTCCAGGCGCCGAGGGGCAGGGGATCAGCGCCGCCGACTGCCGTTCCCGGCTGCCGGGCGACCTGGCCATCATCGTCTGCCTCGAACCCCTGGTGGAAAAACGGATTGCCACCGTCGACAAGCTGCTGCTCGAAAGCCGCTACCGCTTCCTGCTGGTTGACATGAAAAACGACCTGCGCAGCCGGCCGGTGGCGGACAAGGTGCAGGTGTTGAGCGGCGATTTTCCGGCCGCCTTCGCCTCGTTACAGCAGCAGCTGCTGGCGCGGCTGCATGAACAGATCATGACCCGGGTCCTGGATGAGTATCCGGTGGCCACCCGGCAGGAAACGACCGTCACCCTGCGCTGCACCGGCTTCCGGCGGGCCGCTGATTTTGCCAGTTTCCGACAGCGGCTGACGGCCCTGCGGACGGTCAAAGCGGCAACGGTGACGGCGCTGGCCGCCGGTGAACTGGAACTGCGGGTGGTAACCATCGCCAATTATGACCTGCTGCTCCAGTGGTTGAACCATTTCGTGCCCGCGGAGCGGGATTACCGCCTGCGGGCGGCGCTTGACAGCCAGAGTCCGGGACTTATCCTGGTCCAGGTTGACTATGCTGCTGTCGGTCTGCAGTGATTTTTTACGCCGCCAGCTGCCACCGGCGGCCGGCGGCCATCTGCTGGCGGCGGTTTCCGGCGGCCTGGATTCAATGGTCATGCTGCACCTGCTCCAGCGTTGCCGCCGCGAACTGGCGCTGCCCTTGCGGCTGGTGGTGGTCCATTTCAACCACCGCCTGCGGCCGGCGGCCAGCGCTGAAGAGAAGTTCGTGGCCGCCAGCTGCCGGCACGCGGGTCTGCCGCTGCTCATCGGTCAGCGGCAGGGAGGCGCCGTCCGGTTGTCGGAGGAGGCCGCCCGCGAGGCCCGCTACGCCTTTTTTGCCCGCTGCCTGGCCGCTTATCCGGACAGCTGGCTGTTGACGGCCCACACGGCCTCCGATCAGCTGGAAACCGTGCTGCTGAACCTGCTCCGGGGCAGCGGGCTGCGCGGGCTCAAGGGCATCCCCGGCCGCCGGCAAAAATTCCTGCGGCCGCTGCTGGCGGTCAGCCGCCGGGAGATGGAGGAATACGCCCGGCGGCATGACCTTGACTACCTGGAGGACGAGAGCAACGCTTCCCTGGCCTTTACCCGCAACCGGCTGCGCCACCAGGTGCTGCCGCTGCTCCGGGAAATTGCCGGTCCGGAGCTGGACCGGCGGGCCGCCGCCATGGCTGCCGGCCTGGCCGGGGACTGGCAATTCATCGACAATGCGGCGGCCCGGTTCTGCCAGCGGCAGGCGGTGGCCGCGGACGGCGGGATCAGCTGCTCCCGGATGGAGTTCTTGGCCCAGCCGGAGGGTTTGCAGCCTTATATCCTTGCCCGCTTGCTGCGGCAGGCCGGCCGGGAAAAGCAGGCGACCCGGCGGCTGTTGGCGGCTCTCCGGGTCTTCATTGCCCGGGGTGGCGGCCGGTCGGGAAAGGGATTCCGCCTGGGTAAAGGTCTGACCTGCCGGGTGGGCGACGAAGACTTCGTCATCGGTCCGCCGGCGGCTGAAACGTCGCCGGGGGTGCTGGAAATCCCGGCTCCGGGCCATTACTGTTTGCCGGCCGGCGGCCGCCTCTCCCTGGCTTTCTGTTCCCCGCCCGCCGGTTGGTGCCGGCCGGGGGACCGGAAGCGGGAGTACGTTGACGCCGGGCGGCTAAGTTTTCCCCTGCAGGTTCGCCACTGGCGGCCGGGCGACCGTTTTTGCCCCCTGGGCCTGGGCGGGCACCGCCAGAAACTGAAAAAATTTTTCACTGCTGCCCAGCTGTCGGCCGCGGAAAAAGCCAAAACGCCGCTTCTCTGTCACGGGAGCGAGATCATCTGGGTTGTGGGCCAGCGCCTGGATGAACGCTTTGCCCTGCGGCCGGAAAGCGAAAAATGTCTGGAGTTGAGTTATGATGTCTGAACCGCCGTTGACCGGCCAGCTGGACCAGGCCCTGGCCGCCCTGAAGCAGGCCAAATATGTTGTGGCTTTGACCGGGGCCGGCATTTCCGTGGACAGCGGCATTCCCGCCTTCCGCGGCAGCCAGGGACTCTGGGAACGCTACGACCCCCAGGAATACGCCCATATCGAGTCCTTCTGCCGGGCGCCGGCCCGGGTGTGGCGGATGCTGAGCGAAATGCTGGCGGTGGTTTTCGCCGCCGAACCCAATGCCGCCCACCGAGCCCTGGCGGAGATGGAAGCCGATGGCCGGCTGCAGTGCGTCATCACCCAGAACGTTGACGGTCTGCACCAGGCGGCCGGCAGCCGGAAAGTGGTGGAGTTTCACGGCAATACCCGGCAGCTGGTTTGCCTGACCTGTGACTACCGGCGGCAGCTGACCGGCCTGGATGGCCTCGAGGTGCCGCCCCGTTGTCCCGATTGCGGGGCGATCCTCAAGCCGGACGTGGTATTTTTCGGCGAACAGATACCGCCCGGGGCCCAGCAGAGCGCCCAGGCGGCCGCCGCCCACGCCGATCTCATGCTGGTGATCGGCACTTCGGCCCAGGTCTATCCCAGCGCCGACCTGCCCCGGGTAACCCGGCACCATGGGGGGCAGGTGATTGAAATCAACCTGGAACCGACGGCTCTGACCGGCGGCATTGCCGGGCTGTCGATCATGGCTTCGGCCACCGAGGTCTTGCCGGTGCTGGCAGCCGGCCTCAAATCGTAGGCTCTTTTGCGGGCAAGCGGGAAAACCGCGGGCCACAACCGTAAACCAAGGATGGCAGATGATGATGAAAATCGGTATTATCGGCGGCAGCGGCCTGTACGAAATGGCCGACCTGGAAAAGGTGCCCCCTTTCGGCCGGCCCTCGGCCCCCCTGGTCCAGGGTGAGCTGGGAGGGATGGGGCTGGTTTTTCTGCCCCGGCACGGCCGGGGGCACACCCTGATGCCGGCGGAGATCAACTACCGGGCCAATATTTACGCCCTCAAGCAGCTCGGGGTAGGGCGCATTCTCTCGATCAGCGCCGTCGGCAGCATGAAAGAGGAGATCCGGCCCGGAGACCTGGTGCTGGTGGACCAGTTTATCGACCGGACCAGCGGCCGGGAAAGCACCTTTTTCGGCGGCGGCGTCGTGGCCCATGTTCCCCTTGCCGATCCGGTCTGTCCGGAAATGCGCCAGGCCCTGGCGCGCTGCTGCCGGCAGCTGGACATCCGCTTCCACCCCCGGGGCACCTACATCTGCATCAACGGTCCCCAGTTTTCCACCCGGGCGGAATCCAACCTTTATCGCCGCTGGGGCGTGGACGTCATCGGCATGACCAACATGCCCGAGGCCCGGCTGGCCCGGGAGGCGCAGATCTGCTATGCCACCCTGGCCCTGGCTACCGATTACGACTGCTGGAAAGAGGACCACGATGATGTTACCATTGAGGCGGTGCTGGCCATTGTCCGGCAGAATGTCGAAAATTCCCAGCGGGTGATCCGCCGGCTGGCAACCGAGCTGCCGGCCGCGGCTTCCTGCGCCTGCGGCCGGGCGCTGGCCGACACGATCCTTACCGATCCCCAGGCCATCACCGCCGCCGCCCGGGAAAGACTGGGGCTGATTTTTCCCGATGGCGGCTGACCTTCTTTACCTTGACTGCGTCTCGGGGCTTCCCCCGGGAACGGCTGCGGCAGGCCCTGGAACCCTTCGGCCTCGACGAAACTTTCACCCTCGTCAGCGAACTGACCGCCAGGCACGGGATTGCCGCCCGCCGGGTCGAGTTCAAAACCCGGGAAGCTTCGGCGCCGCTGGCAGAGACAGCCTCCTACGGGGCAATCAGGAAACTGCTGGCGGCGGCGCCCCTGCCGGCCCCGGTGCGGGACACGGCGCTGGCCATTTTTGCCAACCTGGCGGCGGCGGAGGCCCGGGTGCACCGCCAGCCGCTGACGGAAGTTCATTTCCACGAGGTAGGCGGCATCGACTCCCTGGCCGACATTGTCGGGGTGGCCGCCGCCCTGGCCTGGTGCGGCCCGGTGACGGTTTATGCCTCGCCGGTGCCCCTCGGCAGCGGCCTGGTCAGCTGCCGGCACGGCCGGCTGCCGGTGCCGGTGCCGGCGGTGGTCGAACTGCTGACCGGCATCCCGGTACGCCAGACGGAGGTGCCGGCGGAACTGACGACTCCCACCGGGGCGGCGGTGCTCAAAACGGTGGTGGATCATTTCACCTTCCCGGGAGAAGAGGACGGCTGGGAAATCACCGCGGTCGGCTCGGCCACGGCGCCGGCACCCGGGACCTGGAAGAGCAGCCCAATATTCTCCGGCTTTGCCGCGGCCGCCGGCGGGAAAAACAGCCAGAGAGAAATGGCGGGGAAAGATACCGCCGGGAGCGGGTGGTCAGCCTGGAGACTACCATTGACGATTGCAGCCCGGAATACCTCCCCCGGCTGCGGGAAGAGCTGGAGCGGGCCGGCGCCTTGGAGGTGACGGTGATTACGGCCCAGGGCAAAAAAGGGCGGCCGGTTTTTCTCCTCAAGGTGCTGGCGAACCGGGAGCGGGAAGCGGCGGTGGTCGATTGTCTCTTCCGCCACAGCCCCACCCTGGGGGTGCGGCGGCAGGCCCAGGAACGCTACGTCCTGGAACGAAAAACCAGCAGGTTTGCTTCGCCGCTGGGAGAGGTAGCCATAAAAACTGCTTTTGATATTAATGGCGAAGAGCTGAATGTTAAAGTTGAATATGATGACTTGGCAAGGCTGGCGGCCGAGCACAACCTGCCGCTGGCCGTGGTCGAGCGCCAGGTGATGGCCGCCTGGCAGGCCCGGGCCAGCCGGGAACGGAAACAATGAAGGTACCCCTGAAAAAAAAGCGCAACATCGGGATTGCCGCCCACATCGACGCCGGCAAGACGACAATTACCGAGCGCATCCTTTTCTGTACCGGCCTGACCCACAAGATCGGCGAAGTCCACGACGGCACCGCCCTGATGGACTGGATGACCCAGGAACAGGAGCGGGGGATCACCATTACCTCGGCGGCCACCACCTGCAATTGGCGCCAGCATGAGATTACCATCATCGACACCCCCGGCCACGTGGATTTTACCGTCGAAGTGGAGCGCAGCCTGCGGGTTCTTGACGGCATGGTGGCGGTCTTCTGCGCCGTCGGCGGGGTGGAGCCCCAGTCGGAAACCGTCTGGCAGCAGGCCAACCGCCATCGGGTGCCCCGGATTGCCTTTGTCAACAAAATGGACCGCCTGGGAAGCAACTTCGCCGGGGTGCTGCAGCAGATGCGGGAGAAACTGGGGGCCCGGCCGCTGGCGATCCAGCTGCCCGTCGGCCGGGAAAGCGATTTCAGCGGCGTCATCGATCTTTTGGAGTGGCGTTACCTGGCCTGGACCGACGCCGGGGACAGCCTTGATTTTACCGTGCGGGAAGTGCCGGCCGAACTGGCGGCAACCGCCGAAAAATGGCGCCAGCAGCTCTGGGAACAGGTTGCCGAACACGATGACCAGCTGCTGGAGGACTACCTGGAAGGCCGGGAGCTGACCGCCGACAGTCTGCGCCCGGTTTTGCGGCGGCTGACCATCGAGGGGAAA
>JAFDMG010000044.1 GCA_019306045.1 Deltaproteobacteria bacterium
TTCCAGGCCGGCAATTTGCCAACCGAACAGCCCGAAATTTTCCGCGCCTGGACCGGGCGGGGTTTTCCCCCGGCGGGCCCATCACCTTTCGCCGACTCCGTTCGGCGACCGGAAAGGAAACCTGATGAAAAACGAATTGTTGCCAGCCGGCAAACGGCTGCACGGCTTCCTGGTCAAACGCAGCGAGGAGATCCCCGAATTGCGCTGCCAGGCAGTCATCCTGGAACACGAAAAAACCGGCGCTCGCCTGGTGCACCTGGTCAACGACGACCCCAACAACCTTTTTTGCCTCGGCTTCCGCACGCCGGTCTACGACAATACCGGCGTGCCCCACATCCTCGAACACTCGGTGCTTTCCGGATCGCGCAAGTTTCCCCTCAAGGATCCCTTCAAGGAACTGCTCAAGGGGTCGCTGCAGACCTTTCTCAACGCCATGACCTATCCGGACAAGACCCTCTACCCGGTTTCCAGCCAGGTGGAAACCGATTTCTACAACTTGGTGGACGTCTACTGCGACGCCGTTTTCCATCCCTTGCTGACCCGGGAAACCTTCTACCAGGAGGGCTGGCACTTCGACCTTCCCGACCCCGACGGCGAAGTGAGCATCAAGGGAATCGTCTACAACGAGATGAAGGGGGTTTTTTCCGATTTTCACAGCCACGTGACCCGGAAAACCATGGGGGCCCTCTTCCCGGACACCACGTACTACTTCGAGAGCGGCGGCGAGCCGGAACACATCCCGGAACTGACCTACGAACAGTTCGTCGACTTCCACCGCACCTACTATCACCCGAGCAACGCCTACATCTTTCTCTACGGCAATCTGCCCACCGCCAGGACCCTGGCTTTCCTGGAGGAAAACTATTTGGGGGAATTCGACCGGCGGCCGGTGGCGGCAGCCATCAAGCCCCAGCCCCGCTGGTCGGCGCCGCGCACCCTGGAGATTGAGGCCCCGGCCCCCAAGGAGGACGACGGCACCGCCAGCGTCATCCTGGCCTGGATGCTCGGTCCGGCCACCGACCCTCTGAACGGCCTGCTGGGACAGATCTTCAGCCGCTACCTGATCGGCACCCAGAACTCGCCCCTGCGGCGGGCCCTGATCGACTCCGGCCTGGGGGAAGACCTGGACGAAATGAGCGGTTTTGAGGGCGAGCTGGTACAGACCTTTTTCGCCGTCGGCCTGCGCAAGACGAAAGCGGCACACGCCGGGGCCATCCGCGACCTGGTCCGGGAAACCCTGGAAAAAGAGGTCGCCGACGGGCTTGACGACGACCTCCTGGAAGGGTCCATCCGGCGGACCGAGTTCCGCCTGCGGGAGATCACCGACAGCGGCCACTATCCCTACAACCTGCTGCTCGCCGACCGCTGCTACCGCTCCTGGATCTACGACGGCGATCCCCTGGCCCACCTGCGGTTCGCGGCCCCACTGGCCCGAATCAAGGAGGAAAAGGCCAAGGGCAGCGAATTTTTCCGCGACTGGCTGCGCACCTGGCTGCTGGAAAACCGCCACCACCTGGTTTCCGTGGTCACCGCCTCGGCCAGGCTGGGAGAAGAGCTGGGGGAGCTGACCGCCCGCCAGGCCGCCGCCCTGAGCCGCGGTTTCACCGCCGAGGACCGGCACTTCTACCACCAGCTGACCAAGAAGCTGGCCGCCGAACAGCAGCGGCCGCCCAGCCCCGAAGCCCTGGCCGCCCTGCCGCGGCTGAGCCTCGCGGATCTGCCGCCGAAAAACCGGGAGGTGGCGACAAGCGAAGCCCGGCTGCCCGGCGACATTCCCTGGCTGCAGCATCCCCTGTTTACCGCCGGCATTATCTACCTTGACATCGGCTTCGACCTCGACAGCGTGCCGGACGACCTGCTGCCTTACCTGCCCCTCTACACCCAGCTGATTTGCCGCTGCGGCGCCGCCGGCCTTGACTACCGGCAGATGGCCACCCGCATTTCCCTGGCCACCGGCGGCATCGGCTGCGGCGAACTCTGTTTCAACGCCCTGACGGCCAGCGGGGAAGCGGAAAAACTTTTTTTCCGGCTTTTTTTCCACGCCAAGGCCCTGCCGGAGCGGCTGCCGGAGATGATCGCCATCCTGCGGGATCTGTTCCTGGAACCCCAGCTCGACCACCCCAAGCTGCTCAAGGACATCGCCCTGGAAATGCGCAACGACCTGCAGGCCGGCATTCCCCGCAGCGGCCACCAGTTCGCCATTTCCCACGCCGCCGCCCGCCTGTCGCTGGCCAGGCACATCGACGAACAGCTGGCCGGCCTCGGGCAGCTGCGCTTCCTGACCCGACAGCTGGCCGCCGCGGATTTCAGCGGCCTGGCCGCCCGGATGAAAGAGCTGCATGAACTGATCATCAACCGCCGCCGCTGCCAGGTGTCCCTCACCTACGACCGGCCCGAGGATTGCCGCCCGGAACTGGAAAAGCTGCTGGGGGAACTGCCGGCCAGCGACGGCCGCCGCTGCGAGCGCCGTTTCACCCCCGCCGTCGACGACCAGATCCACGGCATCGAGATCAACTCCTCGGTCAACTACGTGGCCCGGGCCTGGCGGCTGCCGGGCTTCGACCCGGAACTTCTCGGGCACCTGCACCTGCTGGCCCGCAACCTCTCCACCGGCCTCCTGTGGGACAAAATCCGGGTCGAGGGTGGCGCTTACGGCGGCATGGCCGCGGTAAACGGCAGCCAGCCCATCTTTGCCTGCGCTTCCTACCGGGACCCCAACCTGGCCCGCACCCTGCAGGTTTTCCATGACAGCCTGGCGGCCATTGCCGCCGGCCTGCCACCGGCCGAGGTGGAGCAGAGCATCATCGGCACCATCGGCCGGCTGGACGCCCCCAAAGGGCCGCACGACCGGGGCTTCGGCGAAACCATCGCCCGTCTCAGCGGCCGGTCGCCGGCCTACCGCCAGCAGGTCAGGGAAGTCATTCTCGGCAGCCGGACCGCCGACCTGGCGCGGACGGCGGCCAGCCTGCTGCGGGAAAAGCGGCAGGCAACCTCGGTTTACGGCAGCCCCAAAGCTTTTGCCGAGGCACGCGCCGCCGGCCTGCGGCTGGTCAGCGAGCCGCTGCTGCCGGAACCGCCGGCACCGGCGGCTCCAAAAACATGAAAAAATAACACCGGCATTGAAGCGGGGAGGAGAAAAATGGCGAACTACCGTCACCTGGTTTTTTTCACCGGCGCCGGCATGTCGGTGGAAAGCGGCATCCCCACCTACCGGGGCAGCGGCGGCGTCTGGGCCCAGTACAATTACCAGGAATACGCCTGCCAGGAGGCTTTCGAACGGGATCCGGAAAAGGTCTGGGATTTTCACGACCGGCGGCGGGAGCTGATCGCCGGCTGCCAGCCGAATGCCGGCCACCGGATCATCGCCAAGGCGGCGGCCCACTACCCCCGGGTGACGGTCATTACCCAGAACATCGACGGCCTGCACCAGCGGGCCGGCAGCCGGGAGGTAATCGAGCTGCACGGCAGCATCTGGCGCCTCGTCTGCGCCGCCACCGGCGAAGTGCGGGAAAATTTCGAGGTGCCGCTGCGCAACCGCCGCTGCCGGCCGGACTGCTACTGGCGGCCGGACATCGTCTGGTTCGGCGACCCCCTGCGGGCGGAAACCATCGAGGCCGCCGTCGCCGCCCTCAAGGACTGCGATCTCTTCCTCAGCATCGGCACCTCCGCCGTGGTCTACCCGGCGGCCCGACTGCCGCTGATCGCCATGGAAAGCGGCGCCCACACCATTGAGATCAACCCGGAGGAAACGGAGCTTTCTTCCCTCTACCGGGAAACCCGACGGCAGACCGCCTCCGAGGCCCTGCGGGAGCTGTTTCCGGCGCTGGCGGCGGTCTGAATCACTTCCTTGCCTGCCAGGCCCGGGCCGCCCGGCGGTAGAAATTGTTTACCAACCGCAGCCAGGCCACTTCCCGCTCCCGCTGTTTCTGATAAAGCAGATAAACTCCCAGACCACCATAGACGAAATTGGCCAGCCAGTTGAGGGGCAGCTGTAGCGGCCCGCCGTTCTCCCCCAGGGCCTGGCCGAGGGACATGAGCAGGTAGTAGCCCAGCATGAGCACCAGGGCGTAAACAAAACCACGGAAGCGCCCGGAAACCCGCACCGGCTCCAAGGCCAGGGGAATGCCCAGCAGGGCGAACACCAGGCAGGAAAAAGGCATGGCAAAGCGCTTGTAAATGCGGTTGTAGACGTCGCTGACTTTCCGGCCCGCCTGCCGCCGGGCGGCAATCTTCTCGTACAGCTCCCCCAAGGTCAGGGCCCGGCTGTGGCGGCTGCGCCCCCGCCGGCCGAGCAGGGTTTCCAGGTCAAGATTGATCTTGTATTCCCGGAAATCGGTCAGCTGGTAGCCCTGTCGTTGACGGTCCAGGCTGTGAATGGTGCCGTCGCGCAGCAGGAAAACCAGGTTGCCGGTCTGGCGATCCGGCAGCACCCGGCCGGCGGCGGCGGTAACCACGTATTCCGTCTGCTGCCGCCGCTGGTCGAAAATGACAATCCCCCCCATCCGGCCGCCGTCCCGGTCGATGTTGTCAACATAGACCACCATCCGGGGAATCTCCATGCTGATGGCCCGGGGCCGCAGGGCCAGCACCGTTTTTTCCTTCAGAATGTTGAGGGCGATCTCCTCGGTGCGGCGCATGCCGTGGGGCGACAGCCAAAGTTCGAGCACCAGGCAGGCGGCCGTGCAGAGAACGGCGATGGTGAGCACCGGCGGCAGCAGCCCCAAAGGGCTGAAACCCAAAGATTTCATCGCCGTCACTTCGCCGTCGGATCCGAGCCGCCCCAGGCCGACCATCAAACCGAGGAAAAAGGAAGTGGGTATCGCCATGGTCAGGGAATAGGGCACCATGTTGAGCACCAGCAGGAAAACGTCGCTCAGGCGCACCCCGGCGGCCACCACCATTTCGGCGATTTTGAACAGGTTGCCAAGCAGGAGGATAAAAATCATCACCGCCAGGGAGAAGAAAAAGGGCACCAGGATTTCCCGGCAGACGTAGCGCTTGATGATCAGCATGTTTTTCAGAGGTGTCCCAGTTCCTGCAGGCTGACCACCTGGCTGCCGGCGACGATCAGGTGGTCCAGCAGCCGCAGCCCGAGAACGGCGGCCGCCTGCTGCAGCTCCCGGGTAATGTGCAGATCCTCGGCCGACGGCCGGGGACTGCCGCCGGGATGGTTGTGGGCAACGATGACCGCGGCCGCCTTGTGGTACAGGGCCCGTTCCATCACCGAACGGGGGTAGACGGCGCTCATGTTGACCGTCCCCCGGTGAATGATCTCGTCGGCCAGGACATGGTGCTGGTTGTCAAGAAAGATGGCGTAAAAATGTTCTTCCGGCAGCCCTTCCAGCCGGCCGCGGCAGAGGTCGGCGGCCTGCCGGGGAGAAGTTATCGACTCAACGGCCCTGATCTCCTCCTGCAGGTAGCGGCCGACCAGCTCCCGGCCGAGGCGCAGGAGGAGGGCCGTGTGCTCGCCAACCCCGTCGACGGCCAGCAGCCGCGGCAGCGGGGCGTCGAGCACGCCTTTAAGGGATGCGAACTCGGCCAGCAGCCGCTTGGCCAGCGGTTTGACGTCCCGGCGCGGCAGGGCGTAGGTCAGCAGCAGCTCCACCACCTCGTAATCGGCCAGGCCCTCCAGGCCCTGGCGGGCAAAGCGCTGCTTCAGCCGCTGCCGGTGACCGGCCGTCAGGGCGGCCCGGTCTTGCCGCTCAGCGGCCGTTTTTACCGTTCCCCGGTTCACGCGCTGATTCTCCGCCGCGGCTCCCCGGATCCGGCCCGGCCGCCGTGGGCATGCTGGCCACCGGCTGCGTCCCGGCCGGAAAGCCGGCTTCCTTGCCCCGGCGGCCGTCGTTGAGGGTCACCACCTGGGTCGGAAAGGCGAAATCAACCCCGTGGGCGGCAAAAATCCCCTGGATCTCGTAGAGGATGTCGCTGCCGTAGGTCAGGGAGGTCGCCCAGTCGGGCAGCTTGACCTTGAACCAGACCCGGATCACCTTGGCGTAGCTGCCCAGGCGGTCGAGGTACACCCAGCAGCCGGTGGGCACCACTTCCGGCCGGGAGAGCAGGAACTCCTTCAGGGCCGCCACCAGTTCCCGCACCTTTTCCCGCTCGGTATCATAAGGAACATCCAGGTCCCACTTGTAGATGAACTGCCGGCGGCCGTAGTAGTTCTGCACTTCGCCGGTCATGAATTTGGTGTTGGGAATGGAGATGGTGGTCATGTCGGCGAAAAGCTCCAGGTAGGTGCGGAAGTAGCCGATCTTTTTCACCGTTCCCGACCAGCCGTTGAAGGAGATGAAATGGCCCTCGTCGAAAATGCCGGTGGCGTAGATGTAGAGCCGGCCGATGAAGTTGCTCAGGGGCTCCTTGACCGCCACCACCACGGCGATGCCGCCGATGCCGAGGGAGGTCCAGATGACCTGGAGATTGAACCCCAGGTTGGAGAGAATGGTCAGGATGCCGATGACCACCAGGATGGGAGTCACCAGTTCCTTGACCTGCTTGGCGAACCGGACCAGGTCGTCCGCCTTGTCCGGGGTCATTTTCGGGGAAGCCACCGCTTTCTGGGTCCAGTAGTCGATCAGGTCCTTGAAAAACTTGATCAACATGCTGAAAAGCAGGTAGAGGAGGACCGTCATCAGGATCTTGTCCGCCAGGGAGTTCAACTTGGGCGGCAGGAACAGCAGGTTCTTGGCCATGTAGAGCCCGAGGATGACGAAAATGGGAATCACCGGCTTCAAAATCCGCTCGAGGATGATGTCGTCCACCGTGGTCTCGGTCCGCTTCACCCAGCTGCCCACCGAGCGGGAAAGCAACAGGTGCAGAATCAGGCCGCTGACCAGAACCACCAGGAAAATGACCGCCGCGGCCGCGAAACGGTGCCAGTCGTCTCCCAGGGTCAGGGCCTGCCAGAAATCGGCAAAGAAAAACCTCATTTTTTCCATCGTTCCCCCCGGTCCTCCCGTCGTTGCTGCCTGACTTATTAACAAATAATTTCGCCGCTGTCGACCGTTACCCGCCGGCAGGGGCCGGAACCACGATAGCCCTTGATTTTTCTCCCGATGATGATTAGAGTATGACCCGGCCGAGAGGATAAACCGCGAAATGAACGTCAGCCGGCGCCGACCAGCCCGGCGTGACCAGGTGAAAAGGAGTTGCTACCGATGAAAATTGCCATCTCCGGCAAGGGCGGGGTCGGCAAGACCACCCTGGCGGGCACCCTGGCCCGCCTGATGGCGGATCAGGGACGGAAGGTGCTGGCCATCGACGCCGACCCGGATGCCAACCTGGCCTCGGCCATCGGCTTCAAGATCGAGGAAGTGGCCGGGATTACCCCGCTGGCGGAAATGACCGCCGAAATCGAAGCCCGCACCGGGGCCAAGAAAGGCACCTTCGGGGGCATTTTCAAGCTCAACCCCAAGGTCGATGACATCCCCGACAAGTTCAGCCTCCGCCGGGACAACATCAAGCTGCTGGTTCTCGGCACCATTCCCGAAGGCGGCGGCGGCTGCTACTGCCCGGAAAGCGTCCTGCTGAAGTATTTGCTGCGCCATGTCTTTCTCCAGCGGGACGAGAGCATCATTCTCGACATGGAGGCCGGCCTGGAACACCTGGGGCGCGGCTCCACCCGGGGCATCGACGCTTTCATCGTCGTCGTCGAACCGGGAAGCCGCAGCCTGCAGACGGCCCGCCAGGTGAAAAAGCTGGCCGGTGATCTCGGGGTCAAGGAGGTCTACGTGGTCGGCAACAAGATCCACACCCCCGAAGACCGGCGGTTCATCGAGGAAAACCTGGCTGACATGACCATCCTCGGCGGCATCGACTACAACCAGGAAATCGTCGCCGCCGACCGCCGGGACGAAGCCCCTTACGACGTCAATCCGGAAGTGGTCCAGGCAGTAACCGACATCTACGCCAACCTCAGCCGCCACCTGGAAAAACAAAACGCCTGAGAGCAAAAAAACCAACGGTCAACGATGGCCGGTCCGGGCTGATCCTGGGGATCAGTCCGGCTTTTTTTTGGCGCCGGCGGCGCATTTTTCGCTGCAGTAGAAAACCTGGCCGCCGCCCTGCCGCTTGAGCACGGCTTCGTTTTCCGGCACGTAGAGGCCGCAGGAGGCGCATTTGACCATCCGGCCGCCGCTGTCAGCCGGCGGCCGGCGGGCAGTGCTTTTCTTGCCGCCGCCCGCTGATTTCCCCCCGGCAAACAGCTGGTAGATCAGGTAGCCCAGAACGCCCAGTATCAGCAGTCGGATCATGGTTTATCTTCCTTTTCTTGTCCCTGGTCCGGGACGTTGCGGCCCGCCTGGTCATCCCGGGCCCCCTCGGCCTCCTTCCCGGGGGAGGAGAAAAATTTTCCCGGCCAGGACAGGATGCGCACCGGGGTGCCAATCAATCTTTTCAGGATCTCCCCCGACTTGCTCACCAAACCGCGAAAAGGGATCGACTCCACCTTGGTTTTGCCGAACGGTCCCTTGACGGTAAAGTTCATCGCAATCAGGGTCTTGCCTTCCCCGGTAATGATATAACCAATAATGGGAATCATGGCAATGGTTTTGCCCACCGTCTGCAGGGGCTGAACGCTGACCTCCATATCCACCCAGCGCCTGGGCAGCGAAATGTCGCCGGCGGCGGAGATGTTCATCGCCGGCCCCCGCACCAGGATGTCCTCGGTGCTCAGCACCCCATCCTTGACCTTGAAGCTGCCGCTGAACCGGTCGTAGGGCAGGCCGTCGGTGCTCAGGTTGGGCAGGTTGAGACTGAACAGCTGGGAAACATTCAGCAGGGAAAAGATGTTGGCCAGGGCGGTAAACCGCAGCAATCTGCCCTTGGCAAAAGCAAACTTTATCCAGCCGTTGAGGTGGCGCCGCCACTGCTCATAGGTGTCTCCCTGCCATTTCAGGGCCAGGTTGACGTCGCCGGTCCCCCGCAGGGGCAAGGATTTTTCCGGGTAGAGGGAAAGCAGGTCGTTAACATTCTTCACGTTGATGCCGGTCAGATCGGTGGTCAGGGAAAAACTGTTGTCCTGCAGGCTCCAGATGCCCCTGATCTTGCCCTCGCCGCCCCAGAGATGGCCGGTCAGCGATTTCAGCAGCAGAAAATTTCTCGCC
This sequence comes from Deltaproteobacteria bacterium, assembly GCA_019306045.1. Taxonomy (GTDB): domain Bacteria; phylum Desulfobacterota; class Anaeroferrophillalia; order Anaeroferrophillales; family Anaeroferrophillaceae; genus JAFDMG01. Next base: position 9,105 of record JAFDMG010000044.1, read on the forward strand.
ACCTGGATTTCGCCGTCGAGATGGCCGATCTCGATCCCCTTGCCGGCCAGGTGGTCGATCCTGCTGACCAGCACCAGGCTGTTGCCCTGGCACCAGCGGCGCAGCCGGGTCAGCAATACCGGCTTTTGCGGCTCGTCCGCGGCCGCCGCCTCGGCCGGCGGCCGGCCGGCGGCGGCCGGCAAGAAGTCATTGTAGTCAAGATAGGAGGAGTAATGCTCCAAGGAGCCGTCCACGGCGCCCTTTTCGTCCAAGCGCAGCCGCCCCGTCAGTTTGACGTCGGACAGCTGCCGCGAGAAACACAGCTTTTTCAGCTGCAGTTCATCGGCCCGATAAGCCAGGTCCCAGGAAACATCGTGGAAGTCGCGGGGATACCGGGAACCAAAGACCGTCGGCAACCGCAGTTTTTTGATCCCGGCCTGGAAGGAAAACTCTTCCCAGGAGTCCTGCAGCGACCGGTAGAGGGCCGCCAGGTCAAGGACCAGCTCCTGCCGCTGGGGACAGATAAGGTCGTCCAGGACCAGCCGGTTGCTTTCCAGGTTCACCGCCAGCCGGTAGTTTTCCGGCTGCCAGCGGCCGCGGCCCCGCAGCCGGAGATCGGAAGTGAGGCAGTGGCACGTCAGTTCCCTGACTTCGACCTCCTGGCCGGCAAAAACGGCGGCCAGGGTCAGGTCGTCCAGCCGCCGGCAGTAGGGAGAGATGGACAAATCCAGATGCCGCAGGTCGACCCGGCCGTGCAGGCGCAGATGTTGCCAGTCACCCGGCGAACCGGAAACGGCCAGCTTGATGCTCGAAGCATGGGGAACGTCTGCCGCCCCGCCCGCAGCCACCGTCAGCCAGGGAATAATGGTGAAATCAAGCGGCTGAATCGCCGGCGCCTCGAGGGACAAATCCAGCAGGCAATGCCGCCAGTCACGGTAGTTGTCGATTCTGCCGTCCAGCTTGACCGGGGAATCACCGAGCCTGCAGGACATCTCCTCAAAAACCAGGCGGTCGGCATACAGTTTGAAGCCGCCGTTGATCATGGCCAGGGGCCGGACGAAAGCGGTGTTCTCCAGGCTGACATCCTGGAGGCGGCCGCCCAGTTCCCAGCTGGCCACCGGGCCGCCGAGCGGCCAGCGCAGCCGCAAGCTTACTTGGGCCCGGCCGGTGAGCACTTCGCTGCCGGCCAGAAAGGCAGCCACCTCCGGCAGGCGGGGCCGCAACAGGGCGGTGGTGTTTTCCACGAACCGGAGGGCCTCCGGGTCGGCGGCCGCCAGGGTCAGATCGAAGCGGTCTTCGAGGGTCAGGACCGGCTGGTGCAGCCAGGAGTGGAGGCGGCCCTGCACCTGCTGGGTCAGCACGGAACCCAGGCCGGCCTTGAGCCTGACGATCTCCA
>JAFDMG010000045.1 GCA_019306045.1 Deltaproteobacteria bacterium
CGGCGGCCAGGGTTTCAATGCCCACCGGGCCGCCGGCGAATTTTTCCACCAGGGCCTGGAGATACTGCCGGTCGAGGGGATCGAGGCCGTAGGCATCGATCTCCATCTGCCGCAACGACCGTTCGGCCACCTCGCCGTCAACCGTCTCGCGGCCGTCAATCTGGGCAAAGTCGCGAATTCTTTTCAGCAGCCGGTTGGCAATCCGCGGCGTGCCCCGGGAGCAGCGGGCCACCGCAGCCGCTCCCTCGCGGTCGATGGGCACCTTGAGGATGCGGGCCGAACGGCTGATAATGCGGCTGAGGTCATCCTGGGTGTAGAATTCAAGGCGGAAAACAATGCCAAAGCGGTCCCGCAAGGGCGAGCTGAGCAGGCCGGACCTGGTGGTTGCCCCGATCAGGGTAAAAGGCGGCAGATCGAGGCGGATGGAACGGGCTGCCGGTCCCTGGCCGATGATAATATCCAGCTGAAAATCCTCGAGGGCGGGATAAAGGATCTCCTCCACCGCCCGGTTGAGCCGGTGGATTTCGTCGATGAAAAGGATGTCCCGTTCTTCGAGGTTGGTGAGAATGGCCGCCAGGTCGCCGGCCTTCTCGATGGCGGGGCCGGAGGTCGACCGCACCTGGACGCCCATTTCCCGGGCAACAATATTGGCCAGCGTCGTCTTGCCCAGGCCGGGAGGCCCGGAAAACAGCACGTGGTCCAGAGGTTCATGACGTTCCCGGGCGGCGGCGATATAAACCTGCAGGTTGTCCTTAATCCGCTGCTGGCCAACGTAATCCTCCAGGCGCTCGGGACGCAGGGAAGCCTCGTCGACAAAATCTTCGGAATGCGGCTGCCGGCCCACCAGGCGATCACTCATGGTGCATGCTCCGCAAAACCTGGCGGATCAATTCCTCGACGGTGCCTTCGGGATTGTCCGTCATGGCCGCGTTGACCACTCCCAGGCAGTCTGCCGGCCGGTATCCCAGGGCCTCCATGGCCGCCAGCAGCTCTTGGCGCCGGCCGCCGCTGCCGCCGGCCGCCACCTGGCCGGAGAGGGAAACCGCGCCCTTGGCCATCTCCTCCCCCAACTCCAGGGCCAGGCGCTGGGAAAGCTTTTTCCCCACCCCGGGGATCTTGGCCAGCATGGCCACGTCCCGGTTGGCCAGCAGCTGCTCCAGCTGCGGGCTCTCCACCCGGCTGATGATGTTCAGGGCCAGCTTGGCCCCCACCCCGGAAACCGACAACAGCCGCAAAAACATCTGCTGCTCCTCCCGGTCGAGGAAGCCGTAGAGCACCAGCTGGTCGTCGCGGATCCTGGTGGTCACCCAAAGCTGCACCGGTTTTTCCACCGCCGGCAACCGGTTGTAGGTGCCCAAGGCCACCAGCAGACAGTAGCCGACCCCGGCGACGTCAACGATCACCTGGCCGGGGACTTTCTCGATCAGGGTGCCGGCAATCCTGGCAATCATTGCCGCCCGGCCGCCTGCTGCCAGGAGCGCAGCTGCCGATGCTGGTGGTGGCAGATGGCCACCGCCAGGGCGTCGGCGGCATGTTCCCCGCCAATCCGGCGCCGGTTCAACAATACTTTCACCATCTGCTGCACCTGTTCCTTGGCCGCCCGGCCGTAGCCGACGACACTCTGCTTGACCACGGTGGGCGGATACTCGGCAATCTCCAGGCCCCGGTTGGCCACCGCCACCAGGGCTGCCCCCCGGGCCTGGCCGAGGACCAGCATGCTCCGAACGTTGCGGCCGTAAAAAATGCCTTCGACGGCGGCCATCTCCGGCTGGTACTCGTCCAGGAGGTCAAGGGTGGCCTGATAAAGGCAGGCCAGCTTCCCCGCCAGGGTCTTGCCGGCCGCCACCTTCACCTCGGCGTGATGAACGTAGCGCAAGTCGGTTCCCCGGCCGTCCACCAGCCCGAAACCGGTGGTGGAGCTGCCGGGATCGATGCCCAGGATCAGCATGGCCGCCCGGACATGAGGGCGCCGGCGGCCGGCAAAAAACACGGCACCGGCTCAACCCTGCATTTTCTCGATGATTTCACTGGGAATGTCAAAATTGGCATAGACGTTCTGCACGTCGTCGGAATCTTCCAGCTTTTCCATCAGCCGCAGCATCTGTTCCGCTTCCTTGCCCTCCAGCTTGACGGTGGTCGAGGGAATCATGGTGATCTCCGCCGAGACGTAAGCCAGGTTCTGCTCGTCGAAAGCCTGCTTGACCGCTTCGAAATTCTCCGGGGCGGTGATCACCTCGAGGGTGCCGTCCTCGGTAACCTCTTCCACGTCGTCGGCGCCGGCTTCCAGGGCCAGGTCGAAGAGGGCTTCCTCGTCCACCTGCTGCTGGTCGAAAACGATCAGCCCTTTTTTGCTGAAGATCCAGGACACGCAGCCGTTCTCCCCCAGGTTGCCGTTGCTCTTGCTGAAAATATGGCGAATCTCGGCCGCCGTCCGGTTGCGGTTGTCGGTCATGATCTCCACCATCACCGCCACCCCGCCGGGACCGTAGCCCTCGTAGGTCAACTCTTCGTAGGACACCCCCTCGATCTCACCGGTGCCCCGCTTGATGGAACGCTCGATGTTGTCCTTGGGCATGTTGACCGCCTTGGCGGCGGCAATGGCGCTGCGCAGCCGCGGGTTGGCGTCGGGATCACCGCCCCCCTGGCGGGCGGCGACGGTGATCTCCTTGATCAACTTGGTGAAAATCTTGCCGCGCTTGGCGTCAACGGCACCCTTGCGGTGCTTGATTGAACTCCATTTATTATGACCGGACATTTTCTCTCCCTGACAAAAATTTAACCAGCAGACCAAAAAATGGTTGAAAAACAGCCTATTAGGTCAATTTATCGCACCAATGCGGCCAGCTGTCAAGCCGGAAAAAAAGGGCCGGCATGGTAAAAATGCCGGCCCCATATTGCGTTTGCCAATCCGCGGCTTTACATCATCTTGAGCAGCAGCGGCGCGATGACCAGGGAAACAATGGACATCAGCTTGATGAGGATGTTCATCGAAGGACCGGAAGTATCCTTGAAAGGATCGCCCACGGTGTCGCCGGTGACCGCCGCTTTGTGGGCGTCGGAACCCTTGCCGCCCAGGTGGCCCTGTTCGATATATTTCTTGGCGTTGTCCCAGGCGCCGCCGGCATTGGCCATGAAAAGGGCCATGAAAACACCGGTCAGGGTGGCGCCGGCCAGCGTGCCGCCCAAGGCTTCCGCCCCGAGGCCGAAGCCAACCGCGATCGGGGTGATCACCGCGGTCAGGCCGGGCAGGATCATCTCGCGCAGGGAAGCGGCGGTGCTGATGTCAACACAGGATTCGTAGTCGGGCTTGCCGGTGCCTTCCATGATGCCGGGGATTTCCCGGAACTGGCGCCGGACTTCCTCGACCATGGCGAAAGCGGCCTTACCCACCGAAGACATGGTCATGGCACCCACCAGGAACGGCACGATGCCGCCGATGAAGAGGCCGATAACCACCATCGGGTTGGTCAGGTTGATGAACTTCAGGCCGACGGCGGAACTGTAGGCGGAGAACAGCGCCAGGGCGGTGAGGGCGGCGGAACCAATGGCGAAGCCCTTGCCGATGGCGGCGGTGGTGTTGCCCAAGGCGTCCAGGCCGTCGGTGATTTCCCGGGTTTCCGGTCCCAGACCGCACATTTCCGAGATGCCGCCGGCGTTGTCGGCAATCGGGCCGTAAGCGTCAACGGACATGGTCACTCCAACGGTGGCCAGCATGCCGACAGCGGCGATGCCGATGCCATAGAGGCCGATCAGCTTGTAGGCGCCGAAGATGGCGGCACAGATCAGCAGCACCGGAATGGCACAGCTCTCCATACCCACGGCCAGGCCGGTAATGATGTTGGTTGCCGGACCGGTCTGGCTGGCTTCGGCAATTTTAATGATTGGCTTGGCGGAGGTGTAGTACTCGGTAACGATGCCGATGAGGATGCCGCACAAGCAGCCGAAGAGCACCGCCCAGAAGGCGCCGATCGGCAGACCGAGCATCTTGCCCGCGTAGTAGGTGCCGGCCAGCATGGCAATGGCGCCGATGAAAGTACAGTAGCGCAGGGCGTCGGCCGGATTGTATTTTTCCAGGATCTTCATGGAGAGAACACCGAGCATGGAGCTCAGGATGCCGATCATGATGACCAGCAGCGGGAAGCTCATGAACTGGTAGCGCAGCGAAGTGAAAAGGGGCCCGGTGGCGGTGGCGGCGATGGCGATGGTGGCCACCACGGAACCAACATAGGACTCGAAGATGTCAGCCCCCATGCCGGCGATGTCACCAACGTTGTCGCCGACGTTGTCGGCAATGGTTGCCGGGTTGCGGGGATCGTCTTCGGGAATGCCGGCTTCAACCTTGCCCACCAGGTCGGCGCCGACGTCGGCCGCCTTGGTGTAGATGCCGCCGCCGACCCTGGCAAAGAGGGCGATGGAGCTGGCACCCATGGCAAAGCCGTTAATGTATCTGGCCGATTCCGGGTCGCCGCCGAAGAGGTAGTAGAGAATGCCGACGCCGAGGAGGCCGAGAGAAGCCACGCACATGCCCATAACCGCGCCGCCGCTGAAGGCCACGCTCAGGGCCTTGGCCTGGCCGTCCTGATTGGCCGCCGCCGAAGTCCGGACATTGGCCCGGGTGGCGGCCACCATGCCGAAATAACCGGCCAACACGGAACAGATGGCCCCGCCCAGGAAGGCGAAAGCGGTCTGACGGTTGAGCAGGCCGTAAAGCAGGGCGAACACCACGATGACGAACACGGACAGAATCTTGTATTCACGCTTCAGGAAAGCCATGGCCCCGTCATGAATGGCGTCTGAAAGTTCGCGCATCTTGTCAGTACCCGCCGACTGCTTGACAACATACGCGTACAGCACACCAGCAAACAGGAGACCTGCCACTCCCAGAATTGGTGCATAAATTGTCAAATTCTCCATTCTTTTCCTCCTTGCAAGTAAGTTGTTAAATTAATAGGCTCGCAAACTCCGGTAATAAATTAGATAAAAATAAAAACTTTAATTCCCCTCAGCCCGCAAAACCGCTTTTCAAAGGGTCCGGTTGCAGAAATTCATCGCCCGCTCACAGCCAACCGTGATGATCATCCGCACCGCTTCCCGGCCGCGGTCGATAATTTCGGCCAGCCGGGTCTGCTCCTCGGCACTGAAAGGGGAAAGGACGTGCTCCACGACATCCGCCGGCTTGGCCTCCAGGCCGATGCCCATCCTGACCCGCAGGAATTCGTTCGTACCCAGGCAGTCGATCACCGAACGAAGGCCGTTGTGGCCGCCGTGACCGCCGCCCCGCTTGATTCTCACGGTGCCAAAAGGCAGGTCGAGGTCATCATGGATAACGATCACCTGCTCCGGCGCCTCGATGCGAAAGAACTTCACCAGGGCGGCCACCGCCCGGCCGCTGAGGTTCATGTAGGTCAACGGCTTGGCCAGGCAGACGGTCTTGCCCTCGTATTCTCCAACCCCGACCATGGCTGCCGGCGCCGTCAGCTCCCGACAGGTGATTGCCATCTCCGAGGCCAGTTTGTCAAGCACTAAAAAACCAAAATTGTGCCTGGTCTGCCGATATGCGGCCCCGGGATTGCCCAGACCGACAACGAGAAAGTCCGTCATCAGCGTCCCCGGGCTGGACTGCACCCCTATTCAGCGGCGGCTTCTTCCGCGGCGGCCTCTTCCTCCACCTCGGCGCCTTCCTCTTCACCGGCGGCAGGTTCGGCCTTGACCCCCTGGACGGTGACGATGGTGAAATTGACCGTGGAAACGAATTCCACCCCGTCCATCTGCAGGTCGTTGACATGGATGGCATCGCCGACGTCGAGGTCGGAAACGTCAACCTTGACCACTTCGGGGATCTCCCGGGGCAGGCAGCGGATCTCGATCGAACGCCTGACCGGCTGCAACAGGCCGCCCTTGGCAATGCCGATCGCCTTGCCCTCGAAACTCAAAGGCACTTCGACGGTAATCGGCTCACCAACCCGGATGGCATAGAAATCGACGTGCTTCACCTGGGTCGAAATGGGATCTATCTGGATGTCCTTGATAATCGCCAGCTTTTCTTCCGCCTGGTCGCCGCCGTCAACGAAGTCCAGAGACACCAGGGCGCTCTGCCCCTGTTCCTGGAATAGGCGCTTCAGGTAGCGTTCCTCGATGGCCAGGGTTTGCGGTTCGACGTCCTTGCCGTACAAGACCGCCGGGATCAAGCCCTGGCGCCGTATTTTCCGCACCGCGTTCTTGCCGCGCTCCTTGCGATTTCTGACTGCCAGTGTTGAAATTGCCATGATATGTTATTCCTCCTCCAAGGTTCTCTGCAGCAAAATGTTGTTCCGGCCCACCCGGCAAACCCGGCGGCCGGCCGTTAACGGAAAAGACAGCTGACCGAATCCTCCCAGTAGATCCGCTTGATGGCATCGGCAAGCAGCTCCGAAATGGTGAGGACTTCGATCTTGTCACACCCGGCCGCCGCCGGCGACAGGGGAATGCTGTCGGTAATCACCACTTTCGACAGCCGCGAGCTTTCGATCCGGTCGATGGCCGGCCCGGAAAGCACGCCGTGGGAAGCAATGCCGTACACCGCCAGGGCGCCCTCCTCCATCAGGACGTTGGCGGCCTTGGTCAGGGTGCCGGCAGTGTCGATCATGTCATCGATGATCACCGCCACCTTGCCGGCGATGTCACCGATGACGTTCATCTCGTCGGCCAGCTCGTTGGGACCGCTGCGCCGCTTGTCGATGATCGCCAGGGAGGCGTTCAGTTTCTTGGCGTAGGCACGGGCCCGCTCCACGCCGCCGGCGTCCGGGGAAACCACGACGATCTCGCCGGCGATGTTTTCCTTGATGTAGCGCACCAGCACCGGCCGGGCATAGAGATGATCGACGGGAATGTCAAAAAAACCCTGGATCTGACCGGCGTGGAGATCCAGGGCGATCACCCGGTTGGCACCGGCAACCGTCAGCAGATCAGCCACCAGCTTGGCGCTGATGGGCGCCCGGGGCGCCACCTTGCGATCCTGGCGGGCGTAGCCGTAATAGGGAATCACGGCGTTGATTTCCGACGCCGACGCCCGCTTGAGAGCGTCGATGATGATCAGCAGCTCCATGATGTTGGCATTGACCGGGTCGCAGGTGGACTGGACGACAAACACCCGCATGCCGCGCATGCTTTCATGGAGTTCAACCATGATTTCGCCGTCGCTGAAGCGCTTGACGATTCCCTGGCTCAGGGAAACATCAAGCTGCCGGCAAATGCTTTCCGCCAGCTCGGGATTGGAGTTGCCGGAAAAAATTTTTAATCTATCCATGAAATCAATCTACCAGCTTCTGGCCCGCGCCGGAAAGACGGCCGCAACGTGGCTTGAATGGCTGGGGTGGGAGGATTCGAACCTCCGAATGCAGGTTCCAAAGACCTGTGTCTTACCGCTTGACGACACCCCAGCAAGGCTTCCCTTTTTCCCGGCAACGGCATGAAAAAACGGGCATTGCATGCGCCAGCCCGACACCTGATCCTTCCACCAACTCCCTACCATCGACAGCAGGTCTACTGCCCACCAGGACCCGGACCCATGCCGCCGCGGCCGCCGATGTTGTGCGCCAGGAAAACCTGGCAACCGGCCGGGTGCCACCTGGCCACGGCCGCCCGATAGGCCTCCCGGGCGGGCCCGTAGGCGGTAAACAGCCCGTAAACCGTCGACCCGCTGCCGCTCATCAGGGCTCCCACCGCCTGATCCCGGTCCTGCAACCACTCTTTCAGCTCCCGCAAAAGGGGAAATTCCGCGAAGACAACCTCTTCAAAGTCATTGAAGAGACTGTATTTTTCCCCCATTGGCAGGCGCTGAAAAAATTGCCGCATGTTAATATTAAATTCATTTTTTGTCAACTTATAATTTAACTTTTTGTAGGCAGCGGCGGTGCTGATCATCACCGGCGGTTTGACCAGTACATACCAGCGGCGGCAGGCGTGCGGACAGGGAAAAAGCCGCTCGCCGATCCCCTCGACCCGGCTGAGGCCCGGCCGCAGGAAGAAAGGGACGTCGGCACCAAGCGCCAGGGCCAGGACGGCCAGTTTGTCCTCCCCCAGCCGGCCGCCGCCCACCACCCGGTTCACCAGCCTGAGGGCGGCGGCGGCATCGCTGCTGCCGCCGCCGAGACCGGCACCCGCGGGAACGTTTTTCTCCAGGCTGAACTCCAACCGGCCGGGCGGCGGCGGACCAATCTCATCCAGAGCACGCAGGGCGGCAGTCGCCGCCCTGACCACCAGGTTGTCAGCCTCCTCCAGGCCGGCCACCGGCGGCCGGACCCGGCAGCTCACTTCCCGGCCGGCGGCCGGCGTCAGCCGCAGGGTAAGAAAATCGGCCAGGCTTACCGGCTCCATGGCCATACGCAGGAGATGGTAACCGTCCTCCCGCCGGCCGACGACTTTCAGCGTCAGGTTGACCTTGGCGGGGCAGGCGACCTGGTAAACCCCGACGGCGGTCGTCATCAACCACCCTGTACCGGTATCTGCTTGCCGGGCTGGCTGCCCACCTTCGGCAGGCGGATCTGCAGCACGCCGTCGGTCATCGCCGCCCGCACCCGCTCGGGATCAATCTTGCAGGGAAAATTGAAACTGCGGTCAAAAAAACCGGCCGGCCTTTCCAAACGAAAAACCTTCTCCTGCTCCACCCGCGCCGGCACCTCCTTCCGGCCCCGGATCCGCAGCTGATCCGGCAGGGCGGAAACCTCCAGGGTTTCCATTTTGACCCCGGGCAGTTCGACCTCGAGCACATATTCGGTCTCGTTCTCGTAAAGATCGGCGGGCGGCGACCACTGCCGCTGCCGGCCCTCCCCGACCACCGCCGAGCGGCCAAGGGAAGTCTTGAGCAGCTTGTCCATCTGCTCTTTCATGGAATACAGATCTTCGAAAGTCTCGCCAAATCGTTTGCTCATCGAAACACCTCGCTGTCAGCAGGCAGCCAGCAATGTCCGGTATATTTCTGCGCTGCTTTTAAGTCGGCAACCGGCGCTGTTTCCCAGCGCGGCATCGCAAGCTGCCGTTGTTTTCCCGGCAATGGGACCGTGAAAATTGCCTTGTTGGCGCCCTGAAAGGGCGAGTTTGGCAACTTTAGCGCCATGAGCCGCGAGAAAAACAGGCGAGCGAACGCCAAAAGCGCTGAAAAACAGCACTGGTTGACCGTACGCAAACACCTAACCGGACAGTACTGATCAAAAAAATGAATTTTTCCCGCCGGCAACCGGCCGGACGTCAAGCCGTCTCCCGGTACAACCAGCAGCGCACTTCCCGGCCCGCCGCCGGCGTGCAGACCGGCGGTGCCTGGCGGCGGCAGACGGACATCACCCGCCGGCAGCGGTCGGCAAACCGGCAGCCAGGGGGAATCGCCAGCATTTCCGGCACCACGCCGGGGATGACCTCCAGCCGCTCGACCTTCCGGTCCAGCCGGGGAATGGAGCGCAGGAGACCCTCGGTGTAAGGGTGCAGGGGCCGGGCAAAGATGTCGTCCACCGGCCCCGCTTCGACGATGATGCCGGCATACATGATCACCACCCGGGCAGCGATTTCGGCCACCACCCCCAAATCGTGGGTGATCATGATCATCGACATGCCCAGATCCTGCTGCAGTTCCCGCATCAGGTCCAGCACCTGGGCCTGGATGGTCACGTCAAGGGCCGTGGTCGGTTCGTCGGCCAGCAGCAGCTTCGGCTTGCAGATCAGGGCCATGGCAATCATCACCCGCTGGCGCAGGCCGCCGCTCAACTGGTGCGGGTAGTCGCCCAGCCGCTCGGCCGGCCGGGGGATGCCCACCCGGGAGAGCATGGAGACCGCCAGTTCCCGGGCCTGGCGCCGGGAAAGCCGCTCGTGGGTCAGCACCGTTTCGATCACCTGGTTGCCGATGGTGAACACCGGGTTCAGGGAAGTCATCGGCTCCTGGAACACCATGCCGATCTCCTTGCCCCGCAGGCGCCGATATTCCTCCCGGTCGAGATGGAGCAGGTCCCGGCCGGCAAAACGCATCGTCCCGGCGGTCACCCGGCCGGGAGGCGACGGCACCAGCCCCATCAGGGCCAGGGCGGTGACGCTTTTGCCGCAGCCTGACTCCCCCACCACCCCCAGGGTGGCCCCGGCGTCGACGGTAAAACCGACGCCGTCCACGGCCTTGACCTCGCCCCGCAGGGTGCGGAAAGAGATCCGCAGATCGTCCACCGCCAGCAGGGGGGCGTCCTTCCTCTCCGCGGCGGCCATCACAAAACCGCCAGCAGGTCCCCGGCGGCCACCCGGCCGCCCCGGAAAACTTCCATCCTGGTTCCCCGGCAGTCGCGGCCGTCTTCCCCGGCGGGCAGCAGCACCGCCTCTCCCAGCAGACAGACGGAAGCCGGCCCGAGAACCAGCCGGTTTTCCGGCCGGGCGCGGTCGCCGGCCGCCGCCCCGCTGCCGGCCATCCTGCCAGCGGCTGTGGAAAACCAGCTCCCGCCCGGCTTCCAGTTCCAGGGAAGCCGCCGGCACCTGGCAGGAAACCCCATAAACCGGGTTGATAAAATGGCCGCTGCGGCCGCCGCGCTTCTCCAGCAAAGTAACGGCTGCGATCGTCATCCCCCGGTCCACGGCTTTGCACATGTCATAAATGGTCAGGGCCGCCAGGGAAACCGCCGTCATGGCCTCCATCTCCACCCCGGTCCGGCCGCTGACCCGGGCCTCGGCCAGGATGACCACCGAGTGGCGGGCGGCCACCGGAATCAACTCCACCGCCACCTTCTCCA
>JAFDMG010000046.1 GCA_019306045.1 Deltaproteobacteria bacterium
GGTGCCGGCCGGCACCGCCCGGCGGCGGTGGTCCCGGCCCTAGAAGGGAATGTCGTCTTCGCTGCCGCCGGCGCCGCCCCCGGCGGCGGGTCCGGCCGGCGCCGGGCCGCCGTAAGAGGAGCCCCGCTCACCGGTGCCGCCCCCCTGGCTGTCACCGGGGCTGCCCAGCATCTGCATGTCCCGGGCGATGATTTCCGTCGTCCAGCGCTTGTTGCCGTCCTTGTCCTCCCAGGAGCGGGTCTGCAGCCGGCCTTCCAGGTAGACCTGCTTGCCCTTGGTCAGGTACTGGGCGCAGATTTCGGCCAGCTTGCCGAAGGCGATGATCCGGTGCCACTCAGTGCGTTCCTCGCGGTTGCCGTCCCGGCCCCAGGTCTCGCTGGTCGCCAGGTTGAAAGTGGTGAACGGGGTGCCGCTGCTGCCGTATTTCATCTCCGGGTCGGCGCCCAGCCGCCCGATCAGGATAACCTTGTTGACTCCAGCCATGATCGTGCCTCCTGCGGTTGCTTTCTATTTTTTTTTCTGCTAGGTTCAAACCTGGCATCAATCTAGCATACCACCGGGGTAAACAAAAGCAATTTTTGCCCCGCCGGGCCGCCGCAAACGCGCCCGGCCGGGCCGCCGGGAGTGATTTTTCAACCGTCAACCGCTGTTTCCTACAAGGAGGGCAAGATGAAAGAAGTACAAACCGTCGGCGTCGTCGGCTTCGGCGTTATGGGCGCGGCCATCGGCCTCAACGCCGCCATGTCCGGCTACCGGGTGATCTACAAGGAACTCAACGACGAACTGGTGCAGGCCATGTTCGAGAAAGGGGTGGCCAAGCCCCTGGGCAAGCGGGTGGCCAAGGGCAAGATGACCCAGGCCGAAATGGACGAGATCGCCGGCCGGATCACCGGCACCAGCAGCTACGCCGACCTGGCTCCCTGCGACCTGGTGATCGAGGCGGCGATCGAGAAAATGGACCTGAAAATCCAGGTGTTCGCCGACCTGGCGGCCGCCTGCCGGGAGGATGCCATCCTGGTGAGCAACACCTCCACATTCCTGATCGAGAAGCTGATGGCCAAGGTCAGCAACCCGGCCCGCACCGCCGGCCTGCACTACTTCTTCCCGGCGAATGTTAACCGCCTGGTGGAAGTAATTCGCCAGCGGCAGACCAGCGACGAGACCTACGAGGCCCTGATGGAGTTTGCCCGCCGGAACCGCAAGGTGCCGATCACCGTCAAGGACTTCCCCGGCTTCGCCATCAACCCGGTCTTCATCTCTTCCTACCTGATCCTCGACTCCTTCTACGGCGACCGCTTCAATGCCGCCACCCTGGAAAAGCTCTCCCAGGAGGCCCTGGGGGTCAAGTTCGGCATCATGTGGGTCCAGAACGGCTCCGGCATCGGCACCTGCTACCACGCCGGGGTGTCGATGATCGACTACCTGGCCGACACCGACATCGGCTACCCGCCGATGCCGGCCTCGCTGGAGGAGAAGTTCAAGGCCGGGGAGAGCTGGAACCTGGAGGACGGGCCGGTGCTGGCCGACGAGGAAGCCGGCCGGGAGGTCAAGGACCGCCTGCTGGGGGGCATTTTTTCCATCTCCACCCACCTGATCGAAAAGGAGGTGGTCAGCGCCGCCGACCTGGAGCTGGGCATCAAAACCGCCCTGGCCTGGCCCCGGGGGCCGTTCACGATGATGAACGACCTGGGGATGGCGGAAGTCCAGCGGCTGGTGCAGCTGGCCGCCGATGCCGGCGACTTCAAGCTGCCGCGCAAGTTCCGGGAAGGGGACCTGACCCTCTGGCAGCTGTAGCGGCCGGCCGGCGGCGCCGGCAATGACAATCAACAGCAGCGGGGCTTTCCGGCCGGAAAGCCCCGCTTTTTTTGCCGGTTTCGGCGCCGCCCGCTCTCAGCCGGGAAAATTGAGGGTGGCCACCCGGTTTTCCTTCTTGCGGGCCACCGCCAGCGCCAGGTCGAGAATTTCCCGGAAAGGGTGCTGGATCTGGGCGGTGTCGACGGTGATCACCGTGTCGGTGATCGTGCCGTAGCGGGTGGGGTCGCCGCTCTCGCTGATGTGGTGGGAGATGATGTCCCGCAGGGCGGTTTCGGTGCCCATGAGAATGTGGTCTTCGTCGGTTTTGATGAGGTCGGCGATTTTCGGCCGCTCCCGGGTGCGGATGAAGTGCTGGGCCCCGAGGGTGGCGGCCCGCATGGCGTGGCCGGCGTCCCACTTGATGGCCTTCAGGCCGATGAAAATGCCGCTGAAGGTGTCGCCGGCCCCGAGGGTGGTGGCGATGTCGATCAGGTGGTCGTCGCCGCAGAGGATGCGGCGGTCGGCAAAGCGGAGCTTGAACAGCTTGTTGGCCGGCATGTTGGCCTTTTCCCAGTAGAGCTTGGCCCGCTTGGGGGTCAGGCGCTCGGTGAAGCGGGCCCCCTTGTTGCCGCTGGTCAGCAGCAGGCGGCCGCCCTTGGTGTTTTCTCCTTTCCGCCCCTGGTTCATCCGCCGGACGATGTTGCCGGCCGTCAGGTCGATGCCTTGCTTGAGGGTGACGCTGTCCAGCATGGCCAGTTCCTCGGTGTTGAGGATCAGGTACTGGATGAAGGGGATGACGGCAGTGTAGAGGAAGTCGCGCCGGGAGGAAAAGAAGCGCTCCTTCTCGGTGGTGTAGTAGCGCGAGGCGATCAGCCGGTCGATGCACTTGAAGAAGGTGCCGGTGGGGCAGAGGTAGGTGGTGGTGTCGCTGGCGTAGGCCGTGTGCAGGATGCGGGCGATGAGCCGCAGTTCCTCGTGGTTGGTGAGGGAGTTGATCACCAGGTGGGTCTCGATGTAGTCGGCGTCCTTGCGCAGCTTGTATTCCAGCTTGAAGTAGCGGTCCGTGAGCCGGGAGGGGGGAATGATCTCCTCGTTGGTGCGGTTGGAGAGAACGATGCGGTCGTAAACCCGGTTGCCGTCGGTGATGGTGAGCACGTAGCTGGTGCGGGGCACGAGCCCTTCCACGTGCAGGTCGGTGATGTCGCCGATGGCCACCCCGTGCTGGTGATAGAAATTTTTCACCAGCTTGAACTTGGGGTTTTTGACGTCGAAGAAGAAGAGGTGTTCGAAGTCGATGTTGCTGGTCTGCTGCCGCAGTTCCGGCGAGCTGTAGAGCTTCTTGATCGCCTCGATGATGTTGCGGTTGTTGCCTCCCAGGCGGACCTGGCCCGGGGCGCCCACCTCGACCACCCGGAGATCCTTCTGGGAGCGGATCTGCTCCGGGTAAAGCTTTTTCAGGGCGGCGGTCAGTTGCCGTAGCTCGGTGGCGGCCAGGGGGCAGGCGTACTGTTCCGGGTGCTTGCCGCCGAACTCCATGGCGTAGTAGAGTTCGTCGTTGAAGTTCTGCAACTCGACATTGGCCATCGGGTTGATGTACAGCGGCTTCTGCTGGTCGGCGAGCTGGCACTTGAAGACGGTGCCCACCGGCAGGAGGATCTTTTTGTCGATGACGATCGGCTGGCGGCCGGTGGCCCGGGCGATCTCCGCCAGGTCGAAGTTGACCAGGTAGTCGAAAACCGGGATGCCGCCGAGGAAGATGAAGCGCTTGTCCGCTTTTTTGCTGCTCATGGGCTACCTCCAGGGTTTTGCGGGGACCTTATAACCACCATTTTATCGTTCTTCGGCGAAAGTGCAAGGAAAATGAGCCTTTTTCCGCCCGCCCGCCGCCGCTAGCGGCCGTCGAGGACCCGGGGCAGGGCCGCCAGGTACTTGAGGAACTCCTTGGCGGCGGTCCGGCGGGAGACGCCGGTTCTGCCGGGATTGGCCACCGGGTGGTAGCGGACGGTCAGCGCCGCCGGCAGCAGCCGGCAGCCGAGGCGGTAGACCCGCTGCAGGTGGAAAGCGGAAGTAACCACCACCAGGGAGGTGAAACCGTGCCGGCGGCACAGCCGGCGCAGGGCCCGGATATTGGCCAGGGTGTTGCGGGAACGGTTTTCGATCATGATCGCCGCCTCCCGGGCCGGGTCCAGGCGCCGCCCCCGGTCGAGAAACAGGTTGACGATGTCCCGGCGGCTGGTGCGGGGGTTGCTGCCGATGATCAGCAGACAGGGTGCCAGCCCCCGGCGCCAGAGGCGGATGCCTTCCCGGATCCGCCCCGGGCCGCCGGCCAGCACGGCAATGGCGTCAAAATGCCGTTCCGGCCCGGCCGCGGCCAGCAGCGGCGGCTGCCCCCGGCGGTAGTCCCGGTAGAGCCAGAGGCCGATGTCGGCGGCCAGGAGCAGGAGAAAAACCGCCAGCAGGCCGGCGGCCAGCCGGGCGTGCCGATCACCCGGCGGCGCCATTTTGGGCTTGCTTTTCGCTCATGGTTGTGCTAAGTGCAACTGCTCTTGAAAGTTTGCCGACCGCCGGCTTTCCGCCGGCCGGTCGCTTTCCGCTGTTTCTTCCCGGCCGCCGCCTGCCGGCCGCCGGATGATGGAGGTTCTGGCCATGTCCAAAGTTTGTGCTATCTGCGGCAAAAAACCCATGGTGGGCAACAATGTCAGCCATGCCAACAACCGGACCAAGAAAGTCTGGTACCCCAACCTGCAGACGGTGAACGCCGTCGTCAACGGCCAGCGGCGCAAGGTAACCGTCTGCACCCGCTGCCTGCGCTCCGGGGCGGTGAAAAAAGGCTGATTGCCGGCCCCCGGCCACCCCGGTTTTTCCCCGGCGCCGCCTCTAGTGCAGGCGCTGGACCTCGATGACCCCCTTGATCCGTTCGACGCTGTTGATCACCCGGCGCAGCTGCGTCAGGTCGGTGACCCCGATGGTGAAGAAGCAGACGGCGTTGCGGTCGATGTTGGTGCTCACCCTGACGCTGGAGATGTTGGCCTCCTCGCAGCTGATGGCGGCGCTGATCTCCGCCAGGATGCCCTTCCGGTCTTCGCACAAAACCCTGATCTTGATGTTGTGAGACACCTGGCGGTCCAGGTTCCAGGTGACTTCGATCTGGCGCTCGGGATCGCTCTTGAGGACGTGCTTGCAGTCCGGCCGGTGGATGGTCACCCCCCGGCCCCGGGTGATGAAGCCGATGACCGGATCCCCCGGCAGCGGGTTGCAGCACTTGGCGAAGCGGACCATGACGTCGTCGATGTCCTTGATGGTAATCCCTTCTCCCGGGGTCCGCTGCCGGCGCTTTTCCCCTTCCCGGCTTTTTTTCTCCTGCTTGGCCGCCTGGCGCAGCTCCGGGTAGAGGCGGTTGATCACCTGGCGGGCGGAAATCTTGCCCCGGCCGATGGCCGCCAGCAGGGCGTCGGCGGTCTGCAGGGAAAAGCGCCGCGCCACCTCGTCCAGCTTGCCCTGTTTCAATTCCTTGTTGAATGACAGCTTGTGGCGGGCGAACTCCCGCTCGCAGAATTCCCGTCCCAGCTCGATGCTGCGCCGCTCCTCCTCCTTCTTGACCCACTGGCGGATCTTGGTCCGCGCCTTGCTGGTCTTGATGAAGTTGAGCCAGTCCTTGTTGGGGTGCTGCTTGCTGGAGGTGATGATCTCCACCACGTCGCCGGTTTTCAGCTGGTAGCGCAGCGGCACCATCCGGCCGGAAACCTTGGCCCCGGCGCAGTGGTCGCCGATGTTGGTGTGGATGCTGTAGGCGAAATCCACCGGCGTCGAGCCCTTGGGCAGCTCCTTGACCTCGCCGTTGGGGGTGAAGACGTAGACCGAGTCGGAGAAGAGATCGATCTTCACCGATTCCATGAACTCGCCGGCGCTGTTGGCTTCCCCCTGCCACTCCAGCATCTGGCGCAGCCACTCCAGCTGCGAGCGCTCCTGCTCGTCGAGTTTGAACCCCTCCTTGTACTGCCAGTGGGCGGCGATCCCCAGCTCGGCGATCCGGTGCATCTCCTCGGTGCGCACCTGGAACTCGATGTGCTCGCCGTCCGGGCCGACCACCGTGGTGTGCAGTGACTGGTACATGTTGGCCTTGGGGATGGCGATGTAGTCCTTGAAGCGGCCCGGCACCGGCACCCAGAGGGAGTGGATCATGCCGAGGACGGCGTAGCAGTCCTTGACCGAGGGGACGATGATGCGGAAGGCGAGGATGTCGTAGATCTGGTCGAAGGTGATGTTGCGCTGGACCATCTTCTGGTAGATGCTGTAGAGGTGCTTCAGGCGGCCGCTCACCGAGCCGTCGATCTTGTGGTAGTGGAGGTTGCGTTCGATGATCTTGATCACCTTGCCGATGTATTCCTGGCTCTCCTCCTTTTTCTGGGCGATCCGCTTTTCCAGGTCGGCGTAGATGGCCGGTTTCAGGTAGCGCAGGGAAAGGTCCTCCAGCTCCTGCTTGATCCAGGAGATCCCCAGGCGGTTGGCCAGGGGAGCGTAGATGTCCATGGTTTCCTGGGCGATGATCTTCTGCTTTTCCGGCTTCTGGAACTCCAGGGTGCGCATGTTGTGCAGCCGGTCGGCCAGCTTGATGACCAGGACGCGGATGTCCTTGACCATGGCGAGGATCATCTTGCGGAAATTTTCCGCCTGGCGCTCCTCGGTGGTCTTGAAGCTGATCTTGCTGATCTTGGTGAGGCCGTCCACCAGGTTGGTGACCTCTTCGCCGAAGCGGGCCGAGAGTTCCTCCGCCGAGGTCAGGGTGTCCTCGAGGGTGTCGTGCAACAGGCCGGCGATGATGCTGGCGACGTCCATTTTCAGGTCGGCGACAATGTTGGCCACTTCCAGGGGGTGGATCAGGTAGGGCTCCCCCGAGAGGCGGATCTGCCCCTTGTGGGCCAGGGCGGTATAGACGTAGGCCTTGCGGATGGCGTTCAGGTCCGCCGCCGGGTTGTAAGCCGCCACCTTGTCAAGAATGTCATTGAGACGGATCATGGGGCAGGGGAGCGGCGGTCAGGGATGCCAGGGGCGCACGAAGGCGTCCGGGATTCCCAGTTGGTGGATCTTGTTGAGGGCATCCTTGGGGTAGTGGTGGAAGCGGAAGCCGTTGACCAGGAGGATGTAGTGCCTGATCTTGACCGGTTCCCGGAACACCCGCGGGGCGTAGCCCAGCCGCCGGTAGCGGGCCACCCTCTCGGCGGCCTTGGAACGGTAGTAGAAGGAACCGACGTTGACGTAATAGCCCTTTGGCCGCCGGCAGATGAACGGCTCGTCCCCCAGGCCCCTGACCCGGTTGCGGACGAGGACCGCCGCCCGGCGGTCGGGGTAGGGGCCGAGGAATACCCGGTGCATCGGTTCCTCCTGGCGGCGGGTGACCACGAAGCTGGCGTAGCCGTTGGCGCTCAGGAGGCGGCGGCAGTGCCGCAGGGAATCCCGGAAGATGAAGGTTCCCGCCTGGATGACGTAGCCGCCGTCAGCCAGGTGGTGGTGATGTTGCGGGGCCGCCGACGCGGGGGTCTTGACGGCCGGCGTGCCGGCCTTTTTGCCGCCCGCGGCCGTTTCCGTGGCGGTTGCCGGCAGGGAGGAAACGGCGGCGGCTGTTTTTTCCCCGGCTGGGGGCTTGGCAGCGGCCCCGGCCGGACGGCTGCCGCTTTTCGGGGCCGCTGCGGGCGTCTGCTTGCCGGCCGGGATTTCCCGTTTTGGTTCGGCCGCCGGCTTTTTCGCCGCTGCCGGTACGGGCGTCGTTTTCCCGGCCTCGGTGGCGGTCGGTGGCCCGCCCGGCTGCTCGCCGGCTGCCGGGGCGCTGTCGGCCGCGGCCGCTTTCGCGGCGGCCGGCGGGGTTGCGGGCTTGTCGGACTGGTCGCTGCCGGTGGCGGTGGGGGCGGTTGCCGCCCCGGTCGGGGTCGGCTGGGGGCCGGGTGCTGCTTTGCCGGCTGGTTTTGTCGCCGCCTGGGGAGGCTGGGTGTCGCCGCCGGCCGGCTGGTCGGCCTGGGCATTGGCCGCCGCCCGGTGGCTTGTTGCCGGGGCCGCCGACTGGAGCCGCAGCGGCTGTGGCGGGCTGCTCACCGGCTTGGCCGGTAGCCGCACCGGGGAAAAGGAAAGGAAATAGTAGAGGCCGATCAGGGCGAAAAGGGCCAGGATGATTTCGTAGCGGAGGATGGCTTCGAGCCGGTTCTCCCTTTTTTTCGCCATGGATCGCAAACTTTCAGCGGCCAGCCGGGCAGGCGGAATCCTGACCGGCTGGCCGCTTGCTTAAAATTGGCTCAGTTCTCTTCCCTGGCCGCTTCCGCCTCGGCGATGATCTTTTCCGCCAGGTGGGCCGGTACTTCCTCGTAGTGGGAAAACTTCATGGTGAACATGCCGCGGCCGCCGGTCATCGACCGCAGGTCGGGGGCGTACTTCAGCACTTCGGCCATCGGCACGTGGGCCTTGATCAGCTGGCTGTTGGCCATCGGCTCAACGCCGTTGACCTTGCCCCGGCGACTGTTCAGGTCGCCGATGATGTCGCCCATGTAGTCGTTGGGTACCGTGATCTCCATTTCCATGATCGGTTCGAGCAGCACCGGCTTGGCATCCTTGACCCCCTTCTTGAACCCCATGGAAGCAGCGATCTTGAAAGCCATTTCCGAGGAGTCCACCGAGTGGTAGGAGCCGTCGTAGAGGGTGACCTTGATATCCACCACCGGGTAGCCGGCAATGACGCCGCCCTCCATGGCCTCCAGGATGCCCTTTTCCACCGCCGGGATGTACTGGCGCGGCACGACGCCGCCGACGATGTTGTCGACGAACTCGAAGCCGCCGCCCCGGGGCAGGGGCGCGATCTCCAGCCAAGTGTCGCCGTACTGGCCCCGGCCGCCGGACTGCTTCTTGTATTTACCCTGGACCTTGACGGTGCCGCGGATGGTTTCCTTGTAGGGCACCTTCGGTTCCTTCATTTCCACGTCGACCCCGAACTTGCGCTTCAGCTTGTCGACGGTGACTTCGACATGCACCTGGCCCATGCCGGAGATCACCAGCTCCTTGGTCTGGGGATCGCGGTTGATGCGGATGGTGGGATCCTCGGCCCCCAGCTTCTGCAGGGCGGTGG
The DNA here is from genome assembly GCA_019306045.1 of Deltaproteobacteria bacterium. Lineage (GTDB taxonomy): Bacteria > Desulfobacterota > Anaeroferrophillalia > Anaeroferrophillales > Anaeroferrophillaceae > JAFDMG01. The sequence goes on from JAFDMG010000046.1 coordinate 8,903, forward strand.
TCAGCTTTTCCTCGTCCCCCTTGGACTTGGGCTGCAGGGAGAAGGAGATGATCGGCTCGGGGATTTCCAGCCCCTCGTAGATGATCGGCGCCTTTTCGTCACAGAGGGTGTCCCAGGTGGTGGTTTCCTTGAGCTTGGCCACGGCGACAATGTCGCCGGGGATGCACTTCTCGATCGGCTTCTGCTTGCTGCCCTCCATTTTCAGCAGCTGGCCGATGCGCTCTTTCTTGTCCTTGTTGGCGTTCAGGCAGCTGCTGTCGGAGGGCAGGACGCCTGAGTAGACCCGGAAGATGGACAGCTGGCCGGTGAAGGGGTCGGAAACCGTTTTGAAGACCAGGCCGGAGAAGGGCTCGTCGGCCGTAGCCTTGCGGATGATCTCCTCCTTGGTCTTGGGGTCGAAGCCCTTGACCTCTCCCCGTTCCACCGGCGAGGGCAGGCAGATGGGCAGCAGGTCCAGCAGCTGGGTGATGCCGATGTTCTTGAGGGCCGAGCCGCAGACCACGGGGATGAATTTGCCGGTCTGGGTGCCTTCGTGCAGGGCGGCGTAGATGTCTTCCTCGGTGATCTCCTCGCCGCCGAGGTATTTTTCAATCAGGTCGTCGTCGGCCTCGACGATGCGCTCGATCATCTTCTCCCGCTCGGCCGCCACGTCGTCCTCCATCTCGGGCGGAATGGGAATGGTCTCGAACTTGCCGCTCTGGTCGCTGGCGTAGCGGTAGGCCTTGAGCTTGATCAGGTCGACGACGCCGCTGAAGGAGTCCTCGATGCCGATGGGCAGCTGGAGGACGGCCGGGTTGCACTTGAAGGTTTTTTCCATCTCGTCGATGGCCCGGAAGAAGTTGGCCCGCTCCCGGTCCAGCTTGCTGATGAAGACCAGCTTCGGCAGCTCGAAATCCTCGGCGTATTTCCAGACGGTTTCCGTCTGCACCTTGACGCCGGAGATGGCGCTGACGATCAGCAGGGCGCCGCCGGCGACCCGCATGCAGGCCCGGGTGTCCATGATGAAGTTGGCGTAGCCGGGGGTGTCGATGATGTTGATATGTTTTCCCTGCCAGTCAAAATGGTGAAAGGCGGAGGAGATGGTGATGTTGCGCTTGATCTCTTCGGGTTCGAAGTCGAGCACCGAGGTGCCCTGGTCGACGCTGCCGAGGCGGTCGGTGGCCTTGGCGGTGAACAGCATGGCCTCCGCCAGAGTGGTTTTCCCGGCGCCGCCGTGGGCGATAATGGCTACATTCCTGATATCATCCGATTGGTAAGCTTTCATCTTTTTTTCCTGTTCTCCTTTCACCGGCGAAATAAGGTCGTTCAACTATCACCCCCTACTTTTTTTGGTCCCAAAAGTCAAGATATTAGTTCGCCCGCAACCGGCCGGTTTTTGGTTGCTTTCCCGCCGCCGATGGGGCATAATTGCCCGGCATTGCGGGGAAAAT
>JAFDMG010000047.1 GCA_019306045.1 Deltaproteobacteria bacterium
GGACTGGTTGGTGGCCGAAATGAAGCGGACGTCGATGTCGATGTCGGCGACGCTGCCCAGGCGGCGGAAGCGGCTGTCCTCCAGCACCCGCAGCAGCTTGGCCTGCAGGGAGCTGTCCATGTCGCCGATCTCGTCGAGGAAAACGGTGCCGCCGCTGGCCTTTTCCAGCAGGCCCTGCTTGCGCGCCTTGGCATCGGTGAAGGCGCCCCGTTCGTAGCCGAAGAGTTCGCTTTCCAGCAGGTTGCCGGGGATCGAAGCACAGTTGATGCTGACCATCGGCCGGGCGGCCCGGGGACTGAGGTAGTGAATGGCCCGGGCGATCAATTCCTTGCCCGTGCCGCTTTCCCCCTGGATCAGCACCGAGACGTCGGGGTTGGCCGCTACCTTCTTGACCACCGAAAAGATCTTCAGCATCAGCGGATCGACGGCAATGATATTGTCGATGCTGTACTGGCTGGCCTGGGACTTGATGATCTCCCGCACCTCCCGGCGCAGGCGGCCGGCCTCCAGGGCCAGCTTGACGATCAGGAGAATTTCCTTCGACTTGAACGGCTTGTTGATGTAGTCGTAGGCCCCCTCCTTCATGGCGGTCACCGCCGTGTCCACCGAACCGTAGGCGGTCATCATGATGCACAAGGGGCCGTATTCCCCCTCGCGCTTGAAAACCTTCAGCAGGTCGATGCCGCTGCAGTCCGGCAGCCGCAGGTCGATGAGCACCAGGTCATAGTCGTTGCCGCTGAACAGCTCCCGCGCCCGGGCCCCGTCCTCGGCGGTGTCCACCCGGTAGCCGGCACCGCTCAGCAGGTGCGCCAGCGATTCCCTGATCAGTTTTTCGTCGTCAATAATAAGTATTTGATTTGACATCTTCCCGACCCTGTGCGGAGGTTTCCGGCATTGCCACCGGCAGAAAAACGGTAAACCGGCTGCCCCGGCCCGGCTTGCTGTCGACCTCTATCCAGCCCTGGTGGTCCTTGATGATATTATGGGCAATCGACAGGCCCAGGCCGGTGCCCTGGTTCCTGGTGGTAAAAAACGGATCAAAAATCTTTTCCTTGACTTCCGGAGTCATGCCGACGCCGCTGTCGGCGATGCTGATGCCGATCATGCGGTAGCGGGGACCGTCCAGCAGGCTGTCGGACCAGGACGGGTAGGGAGCATACTTCGACTCCGGCACCGGGAAAACGGCAAACTCGATCTTCCCCCGGCCCTTGATGGCCTCCATGGCGTTGAGGGAGAGATTGATGATCACCTGGCGGATCTTCTCCACGTCGCCGGTCACCGGCGCCAGCCGGTCGGGCAGTTCCAGGCTGACCTCGATGTCCCGCCGCCGGCACTGCTCCCGGAAAGTCTCCAGCCACTGGCGCAGCAGCTCATCCACCTCCACCTGGCCGATCTCCAGAATGCCCGCCCGGGAAAACTCCAGCAGCGAGGAAACAATGGTTTCCAGGCGGTCCAGCTCGGAGGACACCCCGTCCAGGAGCTTCACGGCATACTGGCTGCCGGCCATCTCCTCCTTGATAATGTCCAGCGAGATGTTCATCCCGGTCAAGGGGTTGCGGATCTCGTGGGCGATGCCGGCGGCCAGCTGGCCGATGGAAGCCAGCCTCTTCATGCGCTCCACTTCCCGGTCCATCTTTTTTTTCTCGGTCTGGTCCTGGACCAGGATCAGGAGCTCCTGGTTCCGGGACCAGTCGTGGTGCAGGGCGGTAATGGAGACAAAAAACAGCTTGTCCGGCTCCTCGGCCCGCTGGACGCCGACCTCCAGCTGCACCATGGAGCGCTCCCCCGCCGCCACCTGGCTGATCGCCTGCCGGAAGCTGTCGCTGTCGATGATATCATAAATGCAGCGCCGGTACAATTCGCCAAAATTGCTGAACATCCGCCGGGCGGGGTGGTTGCAGGAGGTGATGCGCAGCTCCCGGTCCACGGTGAAGATGCTGTTGGGAGTGCTGCGCAGGATGCTTTCGCGGAAATCCCGCTCTTCCAGCAGGTGGTAGTAAAAGGTCAGGTTCTCGATGGCCTTGGCGGCCTGGGCGGCGAAGATGTCCAGCACGTCCAGGTTGATGCCGGCCAGGGAGGTGTTTTCCCGGTAGAGGAAATTGATCACCCCCAGCACCTTCTTGCCGCTCACCAGGGGCAGGGCCAGGATTCCGAGCCGCCGCTCCCCGCCGGCCGCCTCCGCCTCCCGCAGCCGGTAGACCGCCTGCTGCTTGGCCAGGGCCTCGGCCTGCTGGCCGTCATCGGCCAGCCGCTCGATCTCCGCCAGCCCGCAGCCCTCGGCGACGGCCACGGGGAACCGCCGGTTTTCGTCGTCGGCCAGGCACAGCCAGCACCCCTGGCTCTTGCCCAGCTGCACCGCCTCCCGGGTGATTACCCGGTAAAGGGACTCCAGGTCCCGGGGCTCGCTCATGGCCCGGGTGATTTTCTGCAGCCGGGTCAGCTCGGCGATTTTCCGCCGGTTGCTGGCCTGCAGCCGCTTGTTTTCCACCACGATGCCGATCTGGTTGCAGAAAATTTCCAGGATTTCGATGTCATCGGCGGTGATGGCCCCCTGCCGCTGGCTGCGGTCGGCCAGCATGGTGCCGATAATCCCCTGCTTGATGTAAACCGGCAACAGCACGCAGCAGGTCCGCTTGAGCACCTCGTTGCGCTTGCGGTCCAGGGGGGTGTAGAAGGAATGGTCGCAGCCGTCCCGGATGTGGATGATCTCGCCGGTCTTCACCACCCGCGTTTCGACGCAGTCATCTTGGTAGAGATCATATTTCAAGCCCTTGATGCTGACCTGGCAGCCGACGTTGATGATCCCCTCGAGGATGGAAGTTCCCTCCCGCAGCAGGTAGAGAGCCACCCGGTCGTACTGCAGGCCGTTGATGATCGTTTCCAGCACCTCCTGGATAAGTTCGTCCCGGCCGGCCCCGACCATGGTCAGGCGGCTGATCTGGTAAAGGGAGGCCAGCGCTTTCTTGGTTTGCAGCAGGGTTTCCACAGCCTACATTTCTCCCGCCAGCGGGAAAGAAAACGGGGGCGCCTGCGCCCCCGAACATGGTAGAAATGAACGATTCAAGGACGACTAAACGGCGACAGCCTGCTGACCGAACTCGAAGGCTTTCAGGTTCAGATCGACCAGTTTGGCCGGCAGGATTTCCCGGATCTTCGCCGCCCAGAGATTCTCGTCAATGGGCAGGAAGCGGGAAATGGCGCCCACCATCACCGTGTTCGCCGCCCGGACGTTGCCGGCTTTTTCCGCCAGCCCCAGACCGTCAACGGCATAGACCCGGTCGGCAAAGGCGGCGATCCGCTCCTCGATGCCCTCCGGGTAGGTCGCCACCCCGGAAGCCACCGTGCTGGGATTGATGCGCATGGTGTTGTAGAGAATAACCCCGCCCGGGGCCACGTAGTGGGCGTTGCGCAGGGCCTCCAGGCGTTCAAAGCCGAGAACGAAATCCGCCTCGCCTGGATCGATGGTGGGGGCGTAGACCTTGTCGCCGAACCGCACGTGGCTGGTGACGCTGCCGCCCCGCTGCGACATGCCGTGGACTTCACTCTGCTTGACGTCCAGATCAGCCGCCATGGCCACCCTGGTCAGGATCTGGCTGGCCAGCAGCACCCCCTGGCCACCAACGCCAGACAAAAGAATATTTACAGTTTTCATCAGTTTATTCCTCCCTTGTGACTCAGGAAATAGCCTCGAATTTACAGACCTGGGCGCAGACGGTGCAGCCGACGCACATGTTCTGGTCGATCTGCACGTAGGATTTCTCACCCTCTTCCACCAGCCCCAGGGCGTTGCAGCTGACCTGGAGGCAGCGCTTGCAGCCGGTGCATTTTTCCGGGTCCACCTGCATGGGCGGCTTGCTGACCCGGTAACGCAGGACGCAGGGGGCCTCGACGACGATCACCGACAGCTCGGGCTTGGCCAGTTCCGCCCGCAGCACTTCCTCCACTTCCTGGAGGTTGTAGGGATCGAGGGAAACGATCTCCTTGACCCCGAAAGCGCGGGCCATGGCCGGGATGTCGGCGGCAATGGTGTCGTCTCCCTTGATGGTTTTCCCGGTACCCGGGTTTTCCTGGCCGCCGGTCATGCCGGTGGTCCGGTTGTCAAGGATCATGATCACCGAGGTGCTGCGGTTGTAGACGGCGTTCAGCAGGCCAGTCATCCCGGAATGGAAGAAAGTGGAATCGCCGATGACCGCCACGGTTTTCTGGCTCAGATCGTCGCTGTCGGGCAGCACGTGGGCCATGCCGTGGGCCATGCCGATGCTGGCCCCCATGCAGACACAGGCATGCAGGGACTGGATCGGCGGCAGGGCGCCAAGGGTGTAGCAGCCGATGTCGCCGGAGACGAACACCTTCAGCTTCTTGAGAATGGTAAAGATCCCCCGGTGGGAACAGCCCGGACAGAAGGCCGGCGGCCGGGCCGGCAGGCCGTCGGCGGCCGTATTGACCGCCGTCGCCGTCCCCAGCACCTTCTCCCGGATCAGCTGCGGGCTGAACTCGCCGCAAATGGGGAACAGGTCTTTGCCGTGGGCCACCTCAACGCCCAGCAGGCGGATCTGCTCCTCCATGAAGGGGTCGAGTTCTTCGATGACGTAGAGTTTTTCCACCTGGGCGGCAAAGTCCCGGATCATCTGGGTCGGCAGGGGATAGCTGAGACCGATTTTCAGCACCGAGGCGGACGGCAGGGCCTCCTTGACGTACTGGTAGACAATGCCGCTGCAGACGACGCCGATCTGCCGGTCGTTGAGTTCCACCCGGTTGCAGGGCGAAGTTTCGGCATACGCCCGCAACTTCTGCAGCCGCTCCTCGACCACCGGGTGCTTCAGGCGGCCGAAAGCCGGCAGCATGGTATACTTGGGCATGTCCTTTTCCAGCTGCGGCTGGCCGTGCAGCTGCCGGCCGGCCAGGGAAACCAGGCTCTTGGAATGGGAAATGCGGGTGGTGGTGCGGAAGAGCACCGGGGTATCGAAATTTTCGCTCAGTTCCAGGGCCAGGGCGATGAACTCCTTGGCTTCCTGGCTGTCGGCCGGCTCGATCACCGGAATCTTGGCAAACTTGCCGTAGTTGCGGTTGTCCTGCTCGTTCTGGGAGCTGTGCATCGCCGGGTCGTCGGCGGTCACCAGCACCAGGCCGCCCTTGATGCCGGTGTAGGAAAGGGTGAACAGGGCATCGGCGGCCACGTTGACCCCCACATGCTTCATGGCCACCAGGGTGCGGGCCCCGGCAATGGCGCTGCCGACCCCAACCTCGAGGGCCACCTTCTCGTTGGGCGACCACTCGCTGTAGATCTCGTCGTACTGGGCGACATTCTCCAGGATTTCCGTCGACGGGGTGCCGGGATAGGCGGCGGCCAGCTGGACGCCGGCCTCGAAGGCCCCGCGGGCAATGGCCTCATTGCCCGACAAAATTGCTTTTTCTGCCATCATAAACCTCTTGTTCCGATCTATTGCCGTTTATCGATTACCCGCTTGGCCTTACCCTCGCTCCTGGCAATGCTGTGCGGCTCCTTGAGGACGACGTTGGTGGTCACCCCGATGATATCCTTAATGTCCCGCTGGACCTTTTTCTTCAGGGCCACCAGGTCCTCGAACTGGTTGAAGACCTTCTGGCCCTCGGTGGACAGCATGGCTTCCTCGGCCCGCTTGAAGATCTCCTGGGAAACTTCCACCTGGACCTCGAGGGTGTCCATGGTTCCTTGGCGCTCGACCACCAGCTGGTAGTGGGGCTCCAGCTCGCTGTTCATCAGCAGGACCGACTCGATCTGGCTCGGGAAGACGTTGACGCCGCGGATGATCAGCATGTCATCGTTGCGGCCGGAAACCCGGGCCATGCGCACCGTCGTCCGGCCGCAGATGCAGGGCTCCGGATTGAGGCAGCTGATATCCCGCAGGCGGTAGCGGATCAGGGGAATGCCTTCCTTCATCAGGGTGGTGATCACCAGCTCGCCCTTCTCCCCGTAGGGCAGCGGCTCGCCGGTGTCAGGATCGATAATTTCCGGATAAAAATAGTCCTCCTGGACATGGAGGCCGTTCTGGGCCTCAAGGCACTCGCAGGAAACCCCCGGCCCGGTGATCTCGCTGAGGCCGAAGATGTCCACCGCCTTGATGCCCATCTTTTCCTCGATCTCCTGGCGCATCTGGTCGCTCCAGGGCTCGGCGCCGAGGATGCCGACCTTCAGCGGCAGGCTGGCGATGTCGATGCCCATGTCCTTGGCGACGTCGTAAATGTAGAGGACGAAGGACGGAGTCGCGGTCAGCACCGTGGAGCCGAAATCCTGCATCAACATCAGCTGCTTCTGGGTGTTGCCGCCGGAAATGGGGATCACGGCGGCCCCGATCCGCTCGGCGCCGTAGTGGGCCCCCAGGCCGCCGGTAAACAGGCCGTAGCCGTAGGCGTTCTGGACGATGTCGTCGGCGGTGGTGCCGGCGCCGCACATGCAGCGGGCCATCACTTCCGACCAGGCGTCGATGTCGTTGCGGGTGTAGCCCACCACCGTCGGTTTGCCGGTGGTCCCCGAAGAAGCATGGATGCGAACAATGTCCTTCATCGGCACGGCAAACATGCCAAAGGGATAGTTGTCCCGCAGGTCGGTCTTGGTGGTAAACGGCAACCGCCTGATATCGTCAATAGACTTGATCTGCTCCGGCTTGACGCCGGCGGCGTCGAAAGCCTGCTTGTAAAAAGGAACCTGATTATAAACCCGTTCGCATACCTGCCGCAGCCTCTCGCCCTGCACCTGTCTCATGTCTTCCCGGGACAGGGTTTCCATCTTTTGATCCCAAATCATTTTTCAACCCCCCGTTTTCAGCCAAATTAATGGAAAAAACAACCTACCAACCTACCGTTTATCGTCAGCCCGAAAAAGATCAGGCGCAGTCAACCTTGAGCACCAGCGCCGCGGCCGTGTCCCCGGCGGCGCAGCCGGCGAACAGGCCGTAGCCGCCGCCGGCCAGCACCACTTCCTCAATCAACTCGACGATGCAGCGCCCGGCCGTCGGCCCCTGGGGATGGCCGAAGATCAGCGAACTGCCGTAGTTGTTGAAGCCCATGGCGTCGATCCCCAGTTTCCGGGCCAGGAAGAGATCGTTGACGGCAAAAGGATTGTGGGTCTTAATGGCCTTGACGTCCTTGACGCCAATGCCGGCCTTGGCCAGGGCCTTTTCGGCCGCCGGCACCACCGCCGCCGCCATGTAGCCCTTTTTCTCCCGGAAGAAGCCGTAGGAAAGCACCTGGATCTCGATGCCGGGATCGGCGCTCAGCTCCCGGGCCGCCTCGCGGTCGGCAACGATGACGCCGCAGTTGCCGTCGCCGGGATGGGTCTGGGAACCGAAGGTGTGCACCCCGCCGGGCAGCACCGGCCGCAGGCCGGCCAGCCCCTCGGCGGTGCTGGGCATAATGCCCTCATCCTCGGCGAAAGTGACGGTCTTTTTCTTGCTGACCCGGATTTCCAGGGGGAACATGTAGCGTTTCTGAAAAGCCCGGTCATCGGCCAGGGCGTCGCAGTACTGCTGATAGCGCCGCAGGGTCAGCTCGTCGCACTCTTCCCGGGTGACGCCCACCTCCTTGGCCACGTTTTCCGCCGTTTCGATCATGGCGTTCTTGGCCCACGGATCATGGCCGAAATTGTCCATCAGCCAGTTTTCCGACTCCACCTGGCCGCCCGGCCCCTTGGGGTTCGGCCACACCAGGTGCGGGCCGTTGGAACAGCGGTCGGCCATCAGGGTGAAGGCCCGCCGGTACTCGCCCTGCTCGACCCCCATCGCCGCCTGGTAGATGCAGGTGGTGGAAGTGGAACAGGCCTGGCTGATGGTGCAGCCGGGAATCCGCTCGGCCCCCATCATAGCCGCCGCCCAGGGACTGGCGTAAAAGCCATAATGCTGGGGAATGGTAAAACCAAAGAACAGGTATTCGAACACCTGCGGGTCGATCTCTCTGCCGGCCAGCCAGCGCTTGGCGGTCGCCGCGGCCAGTTCAATGGCGTTTTCGGTGGCGAGGCTGCCCTGCCAGCGGGCAAACGGCGACGAAAAATAACCCCGGTAAGGTATGAAGGCCTTGGCAAACATGAATCATCCTCCTTTAATTATGCTGAATTTATTTGCTGTTCACTCTCTCTTGACGGCCGCCGCTAGGCCCGGGACTGCGATTCCATATCCCAGAGCATTTTCTGCTCCCGGGCCAGCACCAGGCAGGTCATGGCGTGGTTGTATGGCGTCGGCACCCCGTGCCTGGCCCCCAGACGGACAATCTCGGCGTTCAGGGTGTCAATCTCCGTCCGCCGGTTGGCCTCCACGTCTTGGAGCATGGAAATCTTGTTGTCCTTGACCCCGGGCAGGGTCTTGTTGAGCACAAAGCCGGCCGGATCATTGAGCTCCTCGAAGTCCAGCCCTTCGGCCCTGGCCACCGCCGCCACCTCTTCGGCCAGCTTGGTGATCAGCTCGCGAATCGGCTCGCAGGCCAGCATCTGGTTGCCGGTAAAGCCGGTAATGGCGGCGACGCAGTTGTTGGAAACGTTGGCAATCAGCTTCCGCCAGATGGGCACCTGGACGTTGCCGGTGATGATGTGGGCCTCGATGCCGGCGGCCTCGAACATGGCGGCAAAATCCTGGAGCCGGGGATCTTCAGTGCCGTCGTAGCGGCCGAAAGAGATGCCTCCGTGGCCGCCGTTGAACTTTATCCTGTTGAGCCCCAGGGGCATGGAACTCAGAGCGGTAACGCCGCCGATCACCCGGTCCGCCGGCACGTGCTCGGCAATCCGGCGCAGGTTGCCGAGGCCGTTCTGTACCGAAAGAACGTAAGTCCGCGGCCCCACGGCCTGCTTGATGCTGGCCGCCGCCGAACTGGTATGGTAGCCCTTGACCGAAATCTGGATGAGATCCAGCTCGCCGATGCTGTTGATGTCATCGGTGATCTTGAGGGAAAAATGCTTTTCCGTCCCGTCGGGCATGATCATGTCGAGGCCTTCGCTGGCGATCTTTTCCACCCGGCGGCGGTCGATTTCGACCATGGTAACATCGATGCCGGCCGCGGTCAAGAGCGCCCCGAAGGTGGCCCCCAGCCCGCCGGCGCCCACAATTGCAACTTTCATATCAAGACAACTCCAATCAGATCAAAAAGGTGGCAAAGTTCAGCGGCCGCCGGCCCCGGCGGCCCGGGCCATAAAGAAGCAAGTTGCATACCAGCGGCCCGCCGTCCGCCCAGACAGCGGCTGACAGCGGCAACCGCCGGTTTTCGCCGGCGGCCGGCCTGGCGGCTCCGACGGTAAAATCAGGGCCGGGCGTAGCGTTCCCGCAGCACCCGGTGGAGAATCTTGCCGGTGCCGGTACGCGGCATTTCTTCCGGGGCGATGAAAATCACCTTCTTGGGACATTTGTAAGCCGCCAGCTGCCGGCGGCTGACGGCAATCAGTTCCTCGGCGGTGGCCGCCGCCCCCTCCTTGAGGATGACGACGGCGGTCACCTCCTCGCCCCACTTGGCGTGCGGCAGGCCGATGACGGCGACGTCGAAAACCGCCGGGTGAGCGGCCAGGACGTTCTCCACCTCGGAAGGATAGACGTTCTCGCCACCGGTAATGATCATGTTTTTCTTGCGGTCCACCAGGTAGTAGTAGCCGTCCTCGTCCCGGCGGGCCATGTCGCCAGCGCTGAAATACTCGCCGACGAACGCCGCCTTGGTCTCATCGGGCAGTTTGTAGTAGCCGTCAAAAAGCATCGGGCCGCGGGAATAAAGCTCGCCCACTTCCCCCGGCGGCACTTCCCGGCCGTTTTCATCGAGAATTTTGACCAGGTCGGTGCCCGCCGACTCCTTGCCGATGGAGCCCGGCTTGGTCAGCTGGTCCTCGGGCATCAGGGTGGTAACGATGCCGGCCTCGGTGGAACCGTAGCCCTCGTAAAGCCGCACCCCGGGGATCAGTTCGAGAATCGCCTTCTTGTGCTCGACCCGGGCCGGCGCCGAGGAGCAGAGCAGCTTTTCCAGGGAAGACAAGTCATAGGACCTAAGCTGGGCGGGCGGCAGGTTGAAAATCAGGTTGTAATGGGTGGGAATCAGGGAGATGAAAGTGATCCTCTCCCGCTGCACGATCTCTAAGATCTCAGCCGGCTTGAAAGAGCGGGCCGGGTGGATGTAGTTGCCGCCGCCAAGATAGGTGGCAGTAAAGGAGAAAAAGGTGGTGTTCACGTGGCAGAGGGGCATGCAGGTGAGCACGTAGTCCCGGGGGCCGAAAAAGAAATCACAGCCGTTGATCAGGTAGAAAGCCACATAGGACTCGTGGGAGCGCACCACGCCCTTCGGCCGGCCGGTGGTCCCCGAAGTGTAGAGCAGGATCCAGGTGTCGGCCGGATCGACCTTGACCGTCGGCTCCGCCTCGGAACTGGCGGCCAGCAGCGCCTCGTACTCCCGGAAGCCCTCACGTTCGCCGCCGACGACAACATACGACTGCACCTGGGGCAGTTCCCCACGGATCTGCTCCGCCAGCGGCGCAAATTCGTCATGAACGAAAAAGGCCTTGGCATCGGCATTGTTGACGATGTACTGAACCTCCGGGGCCACAAGCCGGAAGTTGACCGGGTTGATGATCACCCCGATCTTGGCGCAGGCGATGTAAAGCTCGCAGATTTCGATGCAGTTTTCCAGCAGGCAGGAAACCGTATCGCCCTTTTGCAGGCCCATGGCCAGCAGGCCGTTGGCCAGCCGGTTGATGCGCCGGTTGGACTCGGGAAAGGTGTAGCGCCGCTCCCGGTCGGCAAAAGCTATGTTTTCCGGATACTTGACCGCGTTGACGCGGAAAATCTCTCCCAGATTCAGCCAAAGTGCCATCGATCCACCCCTCCTCAGATATTAATAATAACACCCGCACCGCGGGGGTCAAGCCGCCGGCGCCCGGCTGCTGCCGGGCGCCAACGACGGTCGCTTAAACCAGCCGGATGCGGACGTCCACCAGTCCCGGCTCCCGGCCTGCCGGGTAGACAAAAATCGGGTTGAGGTCCATCTCGGCGATCTCGGGATGGTCGGCCAGCAGCACCGAAACCCGGCCAAGCAGCTCCTCCAGCCGGGCCAGGTCGACGCCCTCCTGGCCCCGAACGCCGGCCAGGATGGGAAAACCCTTGATCCCCCGGATCATCGCCCGGATATCCTCGGGAGACAGGGGATTGAGCCGGAAAACCACGTCCTTGAGCACCTCGACGAAAATGCCGCCGAGGCCGAAAGCCACCACGTGCCCCAGCTCGGGGTTTTCCCGGGTGGCCCCGATCATCACCTCGGTGCCGGGGTCGACGAAACGCTGGACGAAAACCCGGCAGCCGGGGAACGCCGCCGTCAGCCGGTCAAAGGCCTGCCGCAGGGCGGCATCATCCTTGAGATTGAGAACCACGCCGCCGGCATCCGATTTGTGGACCACCTCCTCGGCCTCCACCTTCAAGGTCACCGGGTAGCCGATCTCCGCCGCCGCCGCCAGGGCGCCGTCGAGATCGCCGACCTCGCTGTTGGCGATCACCGGCAGGCCGTAGGCCGCCAGGAGGCTGAAAGCATCCGACTGGGACATGAACTGGCGGCCGGCCTGGCGGGTATTTTCAATCAGCCGCGCCGCCGCCTGCCGGTCGACGTCGCTGTAGGCCACCGGCTTGGCTTCCTGGCGGGATTTCAGGGCGGCGTAGCGGGCCATGGCGGCCGCCACCCGGCCGCCGATCTCCGGCATGTCGAAGGTGGGAATCCCGGCATCGGCAAAAATCTTCAGGGTCGAGGCCCAGCCCTCCTTTTCGGTCATGGCCACCACGATCATCGGCTTGGCCGCCGCCGTCGCCACCTCCACCAGGCCGCGGGCCACCCCCTCGGTGTCGACGAAGAAGGGGGTAATGAAGTTAATGAAAACGATGTCGACGTTGGGATCCTTCATCAGGGTGGCGGCCGCCAGCTGGTAGTGCTCCGGCGTCGCCGTGGCCAGCACGTCCACCGGGTTGGAGACCGCGGCCTCGGGATAGAGGTTCTCCTTCAGGACTTTCTTGCTCTCCTCGCTCAGCTCGGCCATTTCACAGCCGTGCTCGATGATCTCGTCGGTAACAATGATCCCGGGACCGCCGGTATTGGTAACAATGGCCACCCGGTTGCCGGTGGCCGCCGGCAGGGCGGCCAGGGCCCGGGCCGCCTGGCAGAGTTCTTCCTCGTCGTTGAAGGTCAGGATGCCGCATTTCTCCAGCAGCAGGTTGGTGGAGGTGTCAACCTCCATCATGCCGCCGGTATGGGAGGAAACCGCCTTGGCCCCCAGCTTGGTCCGGCCGGTCTTCATCGCCAGGATCGGCTTGTGCTTGGTGATCTCCCGGGCGACCTTGGCAAAGTTGGCGGCATCGGCCAGGGTTTCGATGTGCAGGAGGATGACTTTGGTGCCGGGGTCGTTGCCCCAGTACTCGAGAATCTCGGTGGCGTTGATGTCGCACTGGTTGCCGTAGGAGGCGTACATGCGGAAGCCAAGCCCCATTTCATAGAGCCGGTTGTTGATCACCTCGCCGACGCCCCCCGACTGGGCCATCACCGAGATCGAGCCGGGCACCATCTTGGTGAAGGTAAAGTTGCAGTAGGCCCGCACCTCGGGATCGGAGTTCATCACCCCCTGACAGTTGGGACCGAAAACCCGGATGCCGTACTTTCTGGCGATGGCCAGCATCTCCTCCTCGAGCTTGGCCCCCTCGGGACCGATCTCCTTGAAGCCGGCCGTGTTGACGATCACCACCTTGACCCCCTTCTGGCCGCACTTTTCGATCTCCCCGGGCACCCGGGTGTTTTTGACGATGATGTGGGCCAGGTCGACCTCCATGGGCACCTCGGTGATGTCCTTGTAGGCGACGAAATTCTTGATGAACTTGGCCTTGGGGTTGATGGTGAAAATCGGTCCTTTGTAACCGCTGTCCACCAGGTTCTGGACGATGCGGTAACCAATGGTCAATTCCCGGTTCGAGGCGCCGATGATGGCCACCGACTGGGGACGGAACAAGGCATCCAACATTTTCATTCTCCTGCTATCGCAAACGTTATAATATAAATTTTGTCGACACACATCGCCGTTTCACAGACGCGAGGCGGTCAGCGCCGCCCCGAAGGCCCCCACCACCTGCGGGTGGGGGGCGATCACCACTTCCTGGCCGTCGAGCATCTCCGCCATCATGGTGGCGATGATCGGGTTGTAGGCCACCACGCCGCCGGTGAGCACCACTTTGCCGGCGATGGTGTCCATCTCGATCACCCGCTTGACCACCGAGCGGAAAACCCCCTTGACGATGTCTTCCGGCTTGGCGCCGCGGCGCAGCAGGCCGAGAATTTCGGTGCAGCTGAACACGGTGCAGAAGGAGCCGATGCTGACCTCGTGCTCGCTTTTTTCGGCCATGGCGTTCAGCTCCCCCAGCTCCAGCCCCAGGCGGTAGGCGATCTCCTCGATGAAAGCCCCGGTGCCGGCGGCGCACTTGCGGTTCATGGCGAAGGTCTCCCGCTCGCCCTGGGCGTTGACGCGGATGATCTTGTTGTCCTGACCGCCGATGTCGATGATGGTCAGGGCCTCGGGAAAATGGAAATAGGCCCCGGTGGCATGACAGAAGATCTCCGTCCGGCTCTCGTCGGCAAAGGCGACGTTGCGCCGGCCGTAGCCGGTGGAAACCACCTTGCCGACCCGCTGCCGCTCCAGGTTGCCGGCCGCCAGGGCGGCGGCGAAGACCCTGTCGGCCGCCCCGGCGAAATCGTAGCCGCTCTTGTCGACCGCCTCGGCCAGCAGCCGGCCGTCCCGGTCGATGATCGCCGCCTTGGTGGTCGTCGAGCCGACGTCAATGCCGGCAAACAGGTCCGCCGCCATTACTTCCTCTCTCCCAGCTGCTCGATAAAGGCCTCGATCTTGGTAATCGCCTGCTCCTCGGAGTAGCAGCGCAGGTCGTTGAGGTCGCCGTCGATGGTCACGAAGGGCACCCCGGTCTTCTCCTGGAAGCGCTGGGGCAGGCCGTAGCGGCAGTTGGAGTTGTTGGGGCAGGTGCGGGCGTCGTGGAAGATGATGCCGTCGAAATCAAAGATCTCCTTCATCTTGAGGAAGTATTCCTCCTTGTAGTCGTCGTCGCGGACGATGAACAGCTCGGTGTAGGCCCGGGCCATGGAATTCCAGGGATCCTTGCCGTCCAGGGCGCTGAAGATCCAGCTGTTGCAGTAGGTGGAAGCGACCACCGCCGTCTTCAGGCGCAGGAAAAGCTCGGCGTTTTCCCGCAGCTTGCCCCAGATGGGCATCCCTTCCCAATAAACCCGGTACTTTTCCCCTTCCACGGCGGCCACCCCATCCTTGACCCACTGGCGCAGCTCGTCCAGCAGGGTCTCGTAGTAGTCGATCGCCACCTGGGTGCCGCGCATGACCACCGCCGGCCCCATGTGGATGGTGCCGTCAAAAAAGGTCAGCGGCGTCGGCTTGTTGGCCGCCATTTCCAGCACGTCGCGCCAGAGGTCGGAACACTTGCGGGACATGTCCACCACCTCGGCCAGCTTGTCCATGTCCAGCCGGTTGCCGGTGACGGCGGTCAGGTCTTCGGCCAGCTTCTTCATCTGGCCGGCGATGCCGGCCACGTGGGTTTCGGTAACCTCGCCGACGTTGACGTAGCTTTCGATCCCCAGGCAGGGGACGTTCCAGCGCTTGGCATACCACTCGAACCAGTCCTTGACGTCGCGGCACTGGTTGGTGTTGTAGACCAGGACGTCCGGCTTCGGGATGCTCTCGATCCCCTCGTAGGCCTTGGACAGGGGCGTAAAACCCTTCAGATAGGCGCCGATGTCGGCGGTCAGGTAGGAACAGATTTCGGGAGAGTAGCCGATGGCGTTGGCCACCGGGATATATTCGGTCGCCAGCCGCGTGGCCCCGAGAATGGCGGCGTGGTTTTCCGGAAAATAAACCAGGAAACCCATGGCCCGCAGCAGCTCGGCGGGCCCGACGCTGGTACACCAGGCAATCTTCGGACTGCCGGCTTTCATGGCCGCATCCAGTTCGTAAAAATGATCGGCCATCACTTTCTTCATCAGTTTGGTGGTCTGCAGTCTTTTGATTTTGCTCTCAGCCATGAACAGCTCCTCCTGAAATGGTATTTGCTTGCCGCCGGGGCGCCAGCTTATCCAATGGCTAAAGCAATATGCATACCATGGAAATGGAGGCCGCCGCCGGCCCGCCGGGGGCAAGGGACGCCCGCGAAAGCGAACCCCGGGGAAAGAAAAGTCAGCCGCCCCGGGACCGGGGCGGCAGCGGGGGACTGCCGGGGGTGATAAAAATTGAACCGGCAGCCGTTAAATTTAACCGCCGGGGCCGCCGCGTTTTCAGCCCCGCTTGCCGACCACCTCATACTCCTCGCGGTGGAAGCGCTCCACCTTCCTGATGGTGATCTTCTTCTGCAGCTCATCCTCCAGCTTGTCAATCGTCGACCCTTCGAGGTCGTAGATATAGTCGGCGACTTCCGAGCTGGCCATCACCAGCAGCTCCCGGACCTCCTCGGCATAGGCATAGCTCCTGATCTCGCGGATGATCTCGTAGGTCACCGTGGCCAGGGACTTGATGAACCCGCGTCCCTCGCAATAAGGACAATCGTCGCAGAGGAAGCGGGCCAGGTTGTCCCGGGTCCGCTCCCGGGTCATCTCCACCATTCCCAGTTCGGAAATTTTCAGCACGTGGGCCTTGGCCTTGTCCCGCTTCAGGGCCTCTTCTAGGGCATTGTAAACCTTTTCCCGGTGCCCTTTTTCCTCCATGTCGATGAAGTCGATGATGATGATGCCGCCGATATTGCGCAGCCGCAGCTGGAAAGCGATCTCCTTGGCGGCCTCCAGGTTGGTTTTGAGGATGGTGTCCTCCAGGTTGCGCTTGCCGACGAAGCGGGCGGTGTTGACGTCGATGGCGGTCAGGGCCTCGGTCGATTCGATGACGATGGAACCCCCGGACTTGAGCCAGACCATCTTGTCGAGGGCCTTGTTCACCTCCATCTCGATGTCGTAGGCCTGAAAAAGGGGCTGCAGGCCCTGGTAGAGTTCGATGTCGCAGTTCATGGTCGGGAAAAAGGTGTCAACAAACTCCCGCAGGGCCCGGTACTCGGTCGGCGAATCGATCAGCAGGCGGTCGATGGCGTCGGAATAGAGGTCCCGAATCAGCCGCTGGGAGAGGCGCAGGTCCTGGTAGATAAGGACCGGAGCCCGGAGTTTTTCCTGGCGGGCCTGGATGCTGCGCCAGAGCTTGAGGAGAAAATCCAGGTCGCCGGCCAGGGCGTCGGCCGCCTTGCCCTCGCTGGCGGTGCGGACAATCAGCCCCATTCCTTCCGGCTTGATCTCCTGCACCAGCTCCTTCAGCCGGTGGCGCTCCGCCTCGTCGACGATTTTCCGGGAAATGCCGACATGGTTCACCGTCGGCAGCAGCACCAGGTAGCGGCCCGGCAGGGAATTGTAAGTGGTGATCCGGGCGCCCTTGGCGCCGATGGGCTCCCGGGTGACCCGGACCAGCAGCTCCTGCCCTTCCCGCAGCAGGTCGCCGATCAGGGCTTCCGGGTCCTGCCCCGCCGCCCGGTAGTCGTCCACCGGCGGCCGCAGACCGTCGTCATCCTCGTCCGCCCCGGGGTCGCCGAACAGGCCGTTGAACTCGTGGTGCTGGCAGACATCGGAAACGTAGAGAAAGGCCGCTTTTTCCAGGCCGATGTCGACGAAAGCGGCGTCCATACCGGGCAGAACCTTGACCACCCGCCCCTTGTAGATATTGCCGACGATGCCCAGGTCGCGCTGACGTTCGTAAAACAGTTCGGCCAGCACCCCGTTTTCCATCAGGGCAATCCTGGTTTCGCCTTCGGTCACATTGATCAACAGTTCGGCAGCCATGGGCTTACGCATTCCTTTCGCTGAGATTGAGCCTGCCGGCGGTGCCGGCAATGGACGGCGGGGGCCGGTTCGCCGCTTCCCGGCGCCCGGGCGGCGGTTCAACCGCGCCGCTGCCGGGGAAAAACAACAAAGCACCCCGTTGCCCGGAGACCGGCGGCGGCCAGGAAGGCCTGGGCCGGCTCAGCCGGAGGCTGCCCCTGCCGCCCCGCTTAAAAAACTTCTTTTTTTGACCACCCGGTAGCCATGCACAACCCGTTCCCCGGCCCCCACCAGGCTGGAAACCAGGTCGTAGATATTGGGATTGCGGCCGCCGATCACCTTGACGGTCAGCTGCAGAACACCGTCGCCAGCCGGCACCGCTTTTTCCAGGTGGGAGGCAAAGTCCATCGTCACCGGCCGCCCCTTTTTCCGCCGGGTCCAGGGCAGCGGCTGGCCGGCGGCCAGCCGGCGGCAGAAATCCGGCAGCTGCCGCCGCCAAGCCGGCCGGGTAAACTCCACCTCGTACAGGCAGGCCGTCAGCCGGTGGTCCAGGGCCGGCAGGCCGGCCGGCTGCTCGGTACAGGCAATGATTTCCAGGCCGGCCGGCAGCAGCCGGCTCCAGTCGGCGGCCAGCCGCGCCGTGTCCACCGGCCGGACGGCGGTGAAAGTCATGAACTCCTCCTCGCTGGCCAGCCCCAGGGGCAGGGCATGGGCAAAGGAGAGCCGGGGGTGGGGATGAAAACCCTGGGAAAACAGCAGTTCCACCCCCAGGCGGCGCAGGCCGCGGATAAAAAGGTTGACCGTTTCCAGATGGGCAAGGTAGATCAGCGGCGGCCGGCGGCGGTAAGCCAGCAGGTACTCCCAGCGGCCGGCCGGCGGCGGTGACACCGGGCTTTCCCCGACCCGCCCGACATCTCCCTCCTGGATCACCGGCCTCAGGCCGGCGGCCGGCCGGCAGACGCCGCAGCCCTGGCAGCCGGCCTCCCGGCAGTCGGGAGTGGCCAGCTGCTGGGCGGCCCGCTGCCGTTCCGCCAGGAGAAAATCCCGCCTGACGCCCACGTCGATATGGTCCCAGGGCAGCGGCTCGTCCACCGCCCGGGGCCGGGTCGCCAACTCCTCCAGGTCCAGCCCCTGCTCGGCGAAAGCCTGCTGCCAGGCGGTAAAATTAAACTGATCGCTCCAGGCGTCAAACAGGCAGCCGCGCCGGTAGGCCGCCAGCAGCACCGGCCACAAGCGCCGGTCGCCGCGGCTGAAAACCCCTTCCAGAAGGCTGACCCGACGGTCGTGCCATTTCAGCTGCAGCCGCCGGTCCGGCCGCAGCCGCTCCCGGAGCCACTCCTGGCGGCGGCGGGTCTCCTCCAGGCCGATCTGGGACTCCCACTGGAAGGGAGTATGGGGCTTGGGAACGAAAGTGGACACCGAGACGTTGATCCGCTGCCGTTTGCTTTTCGCGGTTCCCAGGGCCCGGCGGCAAAGCTCGACAATGGCCTCCAGGTCGTCATCGGTTTCTCCCGGCAAACCAATCATGAAATAGAACTTCAGCAGGTCCCAGCCATTGGCGAACAGACGGCCGGCGGTAATGAGGATGTCGTTCTCCGTCAGGCCCTTGTTGATGCTGTCCCGCAGCCGCTGGCTGCCGGCTTCCGGGGCGATGGTGAAGCCGCCCTGGCGGCCGCGGCGCAGAACCTGCAGCAGTTCATCGGTCAGCAGGCCGGCGCGCACCGAGGGCAGGGAGAGGTTGACCTGCCGCTGGTCGAACTGCCGCCGCAGGCCGGTGACCAGGGGCAGCAGGTGGTGGTAGTCGCCAACGCTGAGGGAAAGCAGGGACAGTTCGTCGACCCCGGTCTGCCGGTGGGCCTCCGCGGCCCCCGCCAGCAGCTCGGCCACCGGCCGCTCCCGCACCGGCCGGTAGATCATTCCCGCCTGACAGAAACGGCAGCCGCGGCTGCAGCCGCGGGAAATCTCCAGGGCGAGCCGGTCGTGAACCACTTTGATCAGCGGCACTGGCGGCGCCGTCGGCAGGGGCTCCGCGGTCAGGTCGCGACAGATGCGCCGCTGCACCCGCCGGCCCGGCGCCAAAAAAGCCGGCACGTAAACCCCTTCGACGGCGGCCAGCTGCCGCAGAATCTCTTCCCGGTCGGCGCCCGCCAGCTTGCCCTGGCGGACGATGGCCGCCATTTCGGGAAAAGCCTCCTCGCCGTCGCCGATGAGCACGGCGTCGAAAGCCGGGGCGATCGGCTCCGGGTTGACCATTGCCGGCCCGCCGGCAATCACCAGCGGCAGCCCCCGGCGCTCGGCGGCGGCCAGGGGAATGCCCCCCAGCTCCAGCATGGCCAGCACGTTGGTGTAGGCCATCTCGTACTGGAGGGAAAAGCCCACCAGGTCAAACCCGGCCAGCGGCGTCCCGGTCTCCAGGGAGACCAGGGGGCGGCAGCGCTGCCGCAGGGCGGCGGCATAATCCCCCCAGGGAGCAAAAACCCGCTCGCAGTAAAA
>JAFDMG010000048.1 GCA_019306045.1 Deltaproteobacteria bacterium
CGGGAAAAACCGATTAAATCATTGTTTTGTCGCCGTTCTCGTGCTATGTTCGTCCCGGTAAAAAATGTTTGCTGGCCTGGACTTGAGTGGATTGGAATTTGCTAGCTGATGACGGGCAAAATTGGCCACAACCAGCTGATAAAGGGGGAAAGCAAATGTTGATTACGGAAATTCTGGCTCGCAACGCCCGCATGTACGGGGATGAAATCGCTCTGGTAGAACGGGACCCGGCCCAGGGAACCCGGCGGGAGATAACCTGGACCGAGTTCGACCAGGAAGCCAACCGGGTCGCCAACCTGTTGCAGTCCATGGGCATCGGCAAGGGCAACAAGGTGGTGCACCTGCTGATGAACAGCCTTGAGTGGCTGCCGCTCTATTTCGGCATCCTGCGTTCCGGGGCCTGGGTGGTGCCGCTCAATTTCCGTTTTGCCGCCGACGACATCCGCTTCTGCCTCGAGGTTACCGAGGCCGACGTGCTTTTCTTCGGCCCGGAGTTCATCGAGAGGGTGGCGGCCATCAAGGACCAGGTGCCGGGCGTGCGGCGGTTCATCCACGTGGGGGAGCCGCAGGTTGATTTTGCCGCCGACTACACCGAGCTGCTGGCGGCCCAGCCCGCGACCCCCGTCGACGTGCCGCTGGCGATCACCGATGACGCGGCCCTCTATTTCACTTCCGGCACCACCGGCCGGCCGAAGCCGATCCTCCTCACCCAGCGCAACCTGGAGGCGGCCTGCATCGTCGAAAACCGCCACCACCTGCAGACCCACGAGGACAATTTCATTCTCATTCCGCCCCTTTACCACACCGGGGCGAAAATGCACTGGTTCGGCAATTTCATCGTCGGCGCCAAGGCGGTGATTCTCAAGGGGGTGAGTCCCCAGTGGGTGCTGGAGGCGGTTTCCGAGGAGCGGGGCACCATTGTCTGGCTGCTGGTTCCCTGGGCCCAGGACATCCTCACCGCCATCGAGAACGGCGACGTCAAGCTGGAGGACTACCAGCTGGAGCAGTGGCGCCTGATGCACATCGGCGCCCAGCCGGTGCCTCCCAGCCTGATCAGGGAGTGGCTGGAGGTTTTTCCCCACCACGATTATGACACCAACTACGGCCTCAGCGAGTCCACCGGTCCGGGCTGCGTGCACCTAGGGATGGAGAACCGGCACAAGGTGGGGGCCATCGGCGTGCCGGGTTTCGACTGGGAATACGCCATCGTCAACAGCATGGGCGAGCGGGTGCCGCCGGGAGAGCCGGGCGAGTTGATTGTCCGCGGCCCCGGGGTGATGAAGGAGTATTACCGCAACCCGGAGGAAACGGCCCGCGCCCTGCGCCACGGCTGGCTTCACACCGGGGACATCGCCCGGGTGGACGAAGACGGTTTCATCTACCTGGTGGACCGCAAGAAGGACATCATCATCACCGGCGGCGAGAACATCTTTCCGGTGGAGATCGAGGACTTTCTCCAGGGACACCATGACATCCAGGATGCCGCCGTCATCGGCCTGCCGGACGAGCGGCTGGGGGAGGTGGTGGCCGCCATCATCGAGGTCAAGCCGGGGCGCTCCCTGACCGTGGAGCAGGTGGCAATTTTCTGCGAAGCCCTGCCGCGCTACAAACGCCCCCGGTCGATAATTTTTGACGACGTGCCCCGCAATCCCACCGGCAAGATTGAAAAGCCGCGGCTGCGGGAGAAGTATGCCGGCTACCGGGAAATGTTTACCCTCGACCAGGATTAGATTCGGTGACAGGAAGCCCATGCTGTTCAGCAAGCTGAAAAAAGAGTACAAAAACACCCGCAAACTGGTGACCAAACTGAACGCCAAAATCACCAAGATGGCCACCCCCGAGCAGATTCTCGCGGCGGGGCGGAAGCTGGGCCTGGTCAGCCGCAGCGGCAACTTGAACCTGGCCAGGGAAGGCGATACCGAGGCGATGATCGATCAGCTGATTTTCCACGGCCGACTGGCGGGGAAGTCGTTTCCGGCCGCCTACCTGGAGAAAATCGGCGACGACTTCCTGCCGGCCCTGGAGCGGGAACTGCTGGCCGCCTACGAGGAAAAAGCCTTTTTCTCCCTTTTCGAGGTCAGCGACAACAAAAAAAGGGATTTTCTCGGCCTGTCGCCGCTGTTGGATGTCCCCGGCTTCGAGCTTTTCGATGTCGTGCTCGGACGGGTGGCCGACGAACAGTGGCTGCTGGCCGGCCGTTTCATTCCTTTTGGCGGCCGTTACATCCACACCGGGGTGATCTACGCCTATCCCCAGGACGCCAAGGAGGAGCTGTTGCAGAAACTCAACGACGAGGATGACGAAGAGACCGGCAGCCGCCGGCGTGACCACCCCGAGAAATATCCCTTGTATTTTTATCAGTGGTACCAGAAATACGGCATTCAGCTGGGGCAGAGGTGAGGAGGATGGCGGCCGAGGCGAAAAAAAAGAGAATCGTGGTCGTCGGCGGCGACGCCGCCGGCATGAGTGCCGCCAGCCAGGTCAAGCGCCAGCGGCCCGATTGGGAAGTGGTGGTTTTGGAACAGGGGGACTACGTCTCCTATGCCGCCTGCGGCATGCCCTATTACGTCGAGGGGCGGATCGCCGAGCTGGATGAACTGGTGGAGATCACTCCCCGGGCCTTTCGGGAGAAGCGCGGCATCGACCTGCGGCTCCGGCACCGGGCGGTGGCCGTCGACCCCGGCCGCCGCACGGTAACCTGCGAGCTGGCGGCCGGCGGCCGGGAGGAGATCGGCTACGACGACCTGCTGCTGGCCACCGGGGCCCGGCCCCTGGTTCCCGACCAGGTTACTCCCGGAAAGCGGGTGCTGACCATCAACAACCTGGCGGAAGCCCAGCGGGTGCGGCAGCAGGCCACCGCCGCCGGGGTGCGCCGGGTGGCGGTGATCGGCGGCGGCCTTATCGGCCTGGAAATGAGCGAGGCTTTCGCCACTTTGGGGCTGGCAACCACCCTGGTGCATCGCCGGGAGCACCTGGCGCGGCTCCTGGCGCCGGCAATTTCCAGCCTGGTCAAGGAAGAGCTGCAGCGGCAGGGAGTGGAACTGTGCTTCGGGGCCGCCCTGGAAGGAATCGAGAGCCGGGCCGACGGCGTTACCGTGCTGGCCGGCGGCCGCCGGTTGGAGGTCGACCTGGTGCTGCTGGCCCTGGGGGTGGTGCCCAACAGCGAGCTGGCGGCGGCCGCCGGCCTGGAATTGGGCGTGCGCGGGGCGATCGTCGTCGACGACCACCTGCGCACCAGCGACCCCCACATCTATGCCGCCGGCGATTGCGCCCAGGGGCGGATGCTGGTGGACGGCCGGCCGATCTTTACCCCCCTGGCCTTGAAAGCCAACCGGGAGGGAATGACCGCCGGCCTGGTAATGGCCGGCCTCGAGGCCAGCTGTCCCGGCACCTTGGGCACCGCCATTGCCAAGGTCTTCGATCTCGGCATCGCCCGCACCGGCTTGACCCTGGAAGAGGCGGCGGCCGCCGGCTTTCAGCCGGTGCAGAACCTGATCACCACCCGGTCCCGGGCCCGCTACTATCCGGGCGGCGGCCCGGTGCATGTCCTGGTCGTCGCCGACCGCCGGGACGGGCGGGTCCTGGGAGCCCAGCTGGCCGGTCCCCTGGACGCCGTCAAACGGATTGACACTTTTGCCGTTATCATCCAGCAGGGGCTGACCCTCGACCAGGTGCTGGAACTGGACCTGGCCTACGCCCCGCCCTTTTCGCCGGTCTGGGATCCGGTGCTGCTGGCCGCCCGGGTGACCCGCAAGCAGCTCTGAGGCCGGTCAGACTGACCTTTGGCATACCGGAACCCCGCCGAAAAAAAAGGCCGACAACCTGGCGTTGTCGGCCTTTTTGCTGTTTGGCGCCTGGCAGCGGCGGCCGTTATCAGTAGTAGAGCACCTTGTCGGCGGCATCCAGCGCGGCCCAGGCCTGGGGCAGCTTGACCGGAACGATGAAATCCTCGATGTTGCTGGCATCGTCGACGGCGCTGGCGAAGCCGTCAATGACGTGGAAAGTGCCGCAGGAGACAATGGCCACTCCCAGCTGGTCTTTGACGAAACGGGCCATCTGTTCCAAGTTGTCCGGCAGGTCCGTGGGTTCCAGACCGTCGAACTGTGACGCCAGCAAGTTCTTGATGTCGTCGTTGATTCCCAGCTTTGCCAGTTCGCCTTTTTTGATCATCGGTACTCCCTTGGGACCGTAAAAAATAGTTACCTTGGGGACGTTGCCCAGCTTCTTGGCCATGAAGGCCACCACGTAGCTGGCATACTGGTTGTAGGGATCGGTGGAGTTGACAATGAGCAGCAGATCTTGGGTTTTCGCCATTTTTCGACCTCCTTGTTAAAATTGATGTTGCGGCCCCCAGGGGCTTGTCCGTGTCCGTCGCGGCAAGCCGGGGTGCCGATGACTGCATTCCTCATATTTAATATTGTATACATAAAAACACTCTTGGCCCCGTTTGTCAACCGGAAAGAGGTCGGCCGCCATAAAATTAGGCGGCGGGATGCCGGCTGTCAAGGGGCGGGGTTCGGGACGCCGGTCAACTCCCGATAGGCCTGGAAAATGCGTCGGGCCACTTGCGGCCAGCTCTGCCTTTGCAGCAGTTCCACCAGCTGGCCGCAAGAGCAATGGGGATCACGGCGGACGGCCGCCGCCTGAACGGCAATTGCCTGCCGCAGCCGATCGACAAATCCGGGCAGGTCGGCGGCCAGGGGGATGTCCGGGCCCTGGAGACGGGGCGGGGATACCAGGGTTACCAGCCCGGTTTCCCGGGCCTCCGGGGGCAGCAGTTCCCGGATGCCGGGCAGGTCGGTGACCACGGCCCGGCAGCCGCAGGCCAGGGTTTCCAGCAGCACCAGCGGCACTCCTTCGTAAAAGGAAGGCAGGACGAAGATGTGGGCCCGGGCGGCCGCCGCGGCCAGTTCGGCCTGGGAAAGCTGTCCCAGAAGCCTGACTCTGCCGCCCAGCCGTCGGGCCTGCCGCCTGATCTCGGAGGCTTCCTCGCCGCTGCCGCTGCCGGCCAGCCAGAGGCAAATACCATCCAGGGAGGCGACCGCTTCCAAGAGCCAGGGAACCCCCTTGGCCCGGCTCAGCTTGCCGGCGTAGAGCAGGATGACCGGTGATGGCGGCGGCCGGCGGTCGGCGGGACAGAAAAGATCGGCGCGGAAACCGCTGCCGGTCACCAGGATTTTGCCGGGATCGAGGGCGTAAAATTCGCTGATTTCCCGGCGCTGCTGCTCGTTGAGGGCCAGTACCAGATCGATTTCCTGGCAGCCGGCGATTACCGGCAGGGCCAGGTGCCCGGCCAGGTGCAGCTGGCGCAGGTCGGTGCCGTGGCAGCTGGCGACCAGGGGAATTTCCGGGTAAAGGCGCTTGATGAGGGCAGTGAGCAGCCAGAGATGGTGGCTGTGGATCAGGTGGGGGCGGGCGGCCGCCACCGCCCGCTGCAACTCCCGGGCAAAGGCGGCTTCATACTGGTGCCGCCGCTGGCGGTCGAAAGCAGCGAAGCGGCTGCTGGGATAGGGCATGACGTCGCTCATGCCGGGAATGGGGAAGGGCAGGGCCGCGGTTTCGAAGCGGACGGTAAACAGCCGTTCCCGTTCCAGGCCGGGGAGGTCAGGCAGGGGCGTCGCCGCCGGCTGGCCGCAGAGCAGCCACTGCCGGAGGCCGGCCGCCCTGCCCTCCCGGATCAGGGCCTGCAGGTAGGTGCCGCTGCCGGTGGCCCCGGGCAGCTGCGAGATGCAGTGCAGGACCCTGATGTTCATAGGGCGGCGACAACTTTTTTCCCTGCCTGGCGGCCGTTGTTGATGCAGTCGGGAATGCCGATGCCCCGGTAGCCGGCGCCGGTGAGGTACAGGCCGGGCAGCTGCTTTTCCCGGGCCTCCAGCTGCTCCAGACGTCGGGGATGCCCGAGAATGTACTGGGGCATCCCCCGGGGCCAGCGGTTGATCCACACCTGCTCTGGAGATCCGGTGATGCCAATAATATCACGAAGTTCTTCCAATACCATTAAAGTAATTTCCCGGTCGTCGAGTTCCGCCAGGTGGGGCTGCTGGGCGCCGCCGACGAAGGTGCGCATGAGGAGCTTGTCCGCCGGCGCCCGGTGGGGCCACTTGACCGAGGACCAGGTGGTGGCCATGATCCGTCGTCCTTCCACCCGGGGAACGATGAAACCGTAGGTATCCAGGGGTCGGGGGATGTCCCGGCGGGCGAAAACCAGGGAGACGATGGTGGAGGAGACGTAAGGAATTTCTTCCAGGAGCGCGGCCAGTTCCGGCTGCCAGGGGGCCAGCAGCCGGGCGCTGGCGAAGGCCTCGCCGGCGAGGACGACGGCATCGGCGGCCAGCCGCCGGCCGTCGGCGGTCCGCAGCCGATAGCCGCTGCGGACGGTTTTTTTCAGCTCCACCACCTCGGTGCCGGTAAGAATCTTTTCCCGGCCGATCCGTTCGGCCAGGGCCTCGGTCAGCTGTGCCAGGCCCCGGCGCAGGGAAATGAAAAAGGTGCGGGGCGGCGCCGAGGAAGGCGGCCGCTGCCGCCGGGCCGCCGCCATTGCCTTCTGGCGCTGGAACATGCCGCGGATCAGGCTGCCGGCCTGCCGCTCCATTTCCAGGAAGCGGGGAAAGGTGGACAGGAGGCTCATGTTGTCCGGGTTGCCGGCGTGGATGCCGCCCACCAGGGGCTCGGCGATCTTGTCCAGGGCTTCCCGTCCCAGCCGGCGGGTGACGAAGCTGGCCAGGCTTTCATCGCCGTCCTCCCGGCGCCGGGGAATGAACAGATCCAGGCCCATGCGAATCTTGCCCGGCCAGGAGATCAGCGGCGAGGCGGCAAAAGGCAGTATCTTGGTAGGGATCATCATGATCAGCCCGTCGGGGAGACGGTGCAGCCGTCCCCGGGAATAGATGTAGGTGCCGCTGGCGGCGCTGCTGGTGTTGACCAGCTCTTCCTCCATGCCCAGCTCCCGCACCAGGGCCAGGGCCCAGGGCTTTTCGAGGATGAAACAGTCAGGCCCGCCTTCCACCGTGTAGGGGTCGTCGTAAGTCGTCCGGATCTTGCCGCCCACAACCGGGTCTTTTTCGAGTACCGTCAATTCCAGGGGCAGCTGCCGCTGGTCCGCCTGCTGCAGGATTTCATAGGCGCAGGCCAGGCCGCTGATGCCGGCGCCGACGATGACCACTTTCCTGGTTTTTGCCATGCTGTCAGCCGTTCCTTCCGCTGTGAGTGGTTGTTGACCGGGCGCCGCCGCCCGCGGCCAGTTTCTCCCCGACGGCCGCCGCCAGCATGGCGATGAAATCCTCGTCATCGTTGGCCATGGCGATCCGGGCGGCCCGGACGCCGGGCAGCCGCCGCAGCTCCGGGATGATTTCCACGTCGAGATCGTAGAGGGTTTCCAGGTGGTCCATGGCGAAGCTGACCGGCACCAGGAGGAAATTTTCATGACCTGACTGGCGGTTTAGTTCCGGCAACAGGGTTTCCACTCGGGGTTCCAGCCAGGGGCCGGGGGCCTTGCCCTGGCTCTGGTAGGCCAGGTAGTGGCGGGTGCCGGGCAGCCGTCCCATTACCAGGCGGATGTTTTCCTGGATTTCCTCCACGTAAGTGTCTCCCCGGTCCAGGTAGCTCTGGGGGATGCTGTGGGCGGAAAAGACCACGGCGGTCCGGGGGTCGTCGAGGGCAAACTCATTGGCGGCCGCCGCCTTGCGGATGCGGCTGACCAGGCAGTCGATGTAGCCGGGGTGGCGGAACCAGTCGTCGACCGGGACGATCTCCAGCTCCTGGCCGCCGGCAGCCTGTTCGAGGGCCTGGAAATAGGCCCTGGTGCTGATGGTGGAGGAGTGGGGCGAGAGGGAGAGGGCCATGACCCGTTCGACGCCGATTTCCGTCAGCATCTCCACCACGGCAAAGATCCCCGGGTTCGAGTAGCGGAAAGCGAGGTACACCGGCAGCTCCACCCCGCCGGCAGGCAGGGCAGCCGCCAGCTTTCTCCTGATGCTGCGGCAGATGGCGGGCAGGGGCGAACCGCTGCCGATCTGCCGGTATTTTTCCTGGACCCGCTGCAGCATCGGCGGCGGAATGGTCTCCCGGCGCAGCAGGCGCCGCAGGAAAGGTTCAATGTCCTCCATGGTTTCCGGGCCGCCATAGGCCAGCAGCAGGACGGCGGTGTTTTTCCCCATGTTTTTTCCTTCAATGCTTGTGATGGTTGGGCAACGGCCTTGAGAATTATTTCTCTTATAAAGGTTTTGCCGCCGCAAGTCAATTTCAGATTGCCGGCCGCGGCTGCCGGCGCCTGGTTCCTGCTCTCGGCGGCCGCCGGCGGGATGTCGACATGCCGGGACGGACAAAAAAAGAGGGCGTCCGCGGTTGCGGACGCCCTGCCGGAATCGGCGGTTAATCTTTTAGGACTGCAGGGCGGGAAGGTCGCGGAAATAATCCAGGGCCTGGGGATTGGCCAGGGCGTCCTTGTTCTTGACTTCCTGGCCGTGGACCACTTTCCGCACCGCCAGCTCCACCTTTTTGCCGCTGATGGTGTAGGGAATGTCGGGCACCGGGATGATCTTGGCCGGGACGTGGCGCGGGGTGGTGTTCTTCCTGATGGTTGTCTTGATCTTCTTCTCCAGCTCCGGCGTCAATTCGACCCCGTCCTCGAGAACGACAAAGAGGATGACCCGGACGTCGTTGTCCCAGTCCTGGCCGATGACGACGCTGTCCTTGATCTCGGGAATGGTTTCCACCTGGCGGTAGATCTCCGCCGTGCCGATGCGCACCCCGCCGGGATTGAGGGTGGCGTCGGAGCGGCCGTAAAAGATCACCCCGCCGGTCTCGGTGATCTTGATGAAGTCGCCGTGGTGCCAGATGTTGGGATAGACCCGGAAATAGGCGTCGAGGTATTTCTCGTTGCCGGGATCGTTCCAGAAATAGATGGGCATCGAAGGAAAGGACTTGGTGCACACCAGCTCGCCCTTCTGGTTGTAGACCGGCCGGCCGTTTTCGTCAAAGGCCTCCACTTTCATGCCCAGGCCCCGGCACTGCAGCTCCTCGCTGTAAACCGGCAGGATGGGGCAGCCGAGGGCGAAGCAGGAGATGATGTCGGTGCCGCCGGAGATGGAGGCCAGGTCGACGTCTTCCTTGACTTCCCGGTAGACGAAAGCAAAGCTTTCGGCGGAGAGGGGGGAGCCGGTGGAGCAGATGGTCTTGATCCGGGAAAGATCATATTCCTTGCCGGGCTTGAGACCCGCCTGCTGCACGGCGGCGAGAAACTTGGCGCTGGTGCCGAAAACGGTGATCCCCTCGTCCTCGGCCAGCTTGAAGGTGGTGCCGCCGTCGGGATAGAAGGGGGAGCCGTCGTAGAGGATCAGGGTGGCGCCCACCGCCAGGCCGCTTACCAGCCAGTTCCACATCATCCAGCCGCAGGTGGTGAAATAGAAAAGGTGGTCGTCCCGCTTCAGGTCCACGTGGAGAATGTGTTCCTTCAGGTGCTGGATCAGGGTGCCGCCGGCGCCGTGGACGATGCATTTCGGCACCCCGGTGGTGCCGGAGGAGTACATGATGTACAGGGGGTGGTCGAAGGGCAGCTGGGCGAACTCGATCTGCGGGTCGTCCTCTTCCGGGGCCAGGAAATCGGCGAACAATACCGAATTTTTGACGCCGCTGATGTCCGGATCGGCTTCGGTGTAGGGGATGACCACCACCTTTTCCACCGACGGCAGACTGTTGAGAATATCGGAGATCCGCTGCAGGGAGTCGAAATTTTTGCCGTTGTAGCTGTAGCCGTTGGCGGTGAACACCACTTTCGGCTCGATCTGGCCGAAGCGGTCCAGCACCCCCTTGATGCCGAAGTCGGGCGAGCAGGAGGACCAGATGGCCCCGATGCTGGTGGTTGCCAGCATGGCGATCACCGTTTCGATCATGTTGGGCACGAAGCCGGAAACCCGGTCGCCGGCGACCACCCCCAGCTGGCGCAGGGATTTGGCCAGGCGGGCAACCTGCCGGTAGAGTTCGGCGTAAGTGAGGCGCACCGGCTCCTGCTGTTCGCCCTTGAAAACCAGGGCCACCCGCTGGTCCCGGTAGCGCAGCAGGTTTTCGGCGAAATTGAGCCGGGCGCCGACGAACCA
>JAFDMG010000049.1 GCA_019306045.1 Deltaproteobacteria bacterium
CCGGTGGCCAAGGTGCTGCTGGAAAATTTCGGCATCAAGCGCGGCATGATGACTACGGTCCATGCCTATACCCGCGACCAGATGCTCCTTGACGGCCGGCACAAGGACCTGCGCCGGGCCCGGGCCGCCGCCATGTCGATCATTCCCACCACCACCGGGGCCGCGGCCGCCGTCGGCCTGGTGCTGCCCCAGCTCAAAGGCAAGCTGGACGGCCTGGCCATCCGGGTGCCGACTCCCAACGTGTCCCTGGTCGACCTGGTGGTGGAAGTGGAAAAGCCGACCAGCGCCGAAGAGGTCAACGACTGCCTGCGCCAGGCGGCGGCCGGGTCCCTGCAGGGCTACCTGCAGGTTTGCGACGAGCCGCTGGTATCCAAGGATTTCAACCACAATCCCCATTCCTCCATCGTGGACGCCGCCCTGACCAATGTCATGGACGGCACCCTGGTCAAGGTCATGAGCTGGTACGACAACGAGTGGGGCTATGCCAACCGTCTCAACGATTTGACGGCCTACGTGGCCTCCCGGGTGGGCCTTTCGTAAGAGAAAATTTTTCTCGCTGTTCGCCGGGCAGTGATTTGTTTCCGCGGGAAGGGAGAATTCCATGATTTGCTATATCGACCAGCTGAAAAATGGTTCCCTGGCAGGCAAGAAGGTGTTTGTCCGGGTGGATTTCAATGTGCCGCTCGACGACAGCGGCAATATTACCGATGACGTCCGCATCCGCCGGGTGCTGCCGACCATCAACTCCCTGCTCGATGACGAGCTGGTGATTGTCCTCGCTTCCCACATGGGGCGGCCCAAGGGCACCGTGGTGCCGAAATATTCCCTGGCGCCGGTGGCCAAGCGCCTCGGCCGGCTGTTGAAAAAGGACGTCATTTTCCTTCCCGACTGCATCGGCCCGGTGGTCAAGCAGACCATCGCCGAGGCCGGTCCCGGCACGGTGATCCTTCTGGAAAATTTGCGTTTTCACCCCGGCGAAACCAGCAATGACCCGGAATTCGCCCGCGCCCTGGCCGAGGGCATCGACATCTATGTCAACGACGCCTTTGCCACCGCCCACCGGGCCCACGCCTCGGTGGTCGGGATTACCGAGTACATCGACGAGTGCTACGCCGGCTACCTGATGAAGGAAGAGATGAACTATTTCCACCGGGCGATGGAAAACCCCATGCGGCCGGTGGTGGCCATTGTCGGCGGCGCCAAGGTGTCGGGCAAGCTCGGAGCCCTGGAAAACCTGGTCAACCGGGTCGACAAAATCGTCCTCGGCGGCGCCATGGCCTTTACCTTCCTGCGGGGGATGGGCTTCGGCCTGGGAAAATCCCTGGTGGAGGAAAACATGGTCGAGGATGCCAAGCGGATTTTCGATGAAGCCATTGCCCGCGGCGTCCGCTTCTACCTGCCGGTCGACTGCGTTGCCGGCGACCGGATGGCCCCGGACGCCGAAACCCGGGTGGTGCCGATTCAGGAGATTCCCCGGGGCTGGATGGGCCTTGACATTGGTCCGGCGACCACGACCCTGTTCAACGAGGTAATCAGGGATGCCAAGACGATCATCTGGAACGGCCCCATGGGGGCTTTCGAGTACGATGTTTTCAGCCGCGGCACCCTGGCGATGGTGCACAACGTCGCCAATACCTACGCCCTGACCATCGTCGGCGGCGGCGACACCGACGTTGCCGTGCACAAGGCCGGGGAGGTGGACCGGATCTCTTATATCTCCACCGGCGGCGGTGCTTTTCTGGAACTGCTGGAAGGAAAAACGCTGCCGGCCATGGCGGCCCTGGAGAAGAAGTGCCGGCAGCGGCAGCAGGAAGGGGAAACGGCATGAGCCGGCGGCCGACCATTGTGGCCGGCAACTGGAAGATGCACAAAACCCTGCCGGAAGGCGAGGCCTTTCTGCAGGCCTTTCTGCCCCGATTGGCGTCTCGCAAAGGGACCGGCTGCCAGGTCGTCCTGGCCCCCAATTTTACCCTGCTGGCGGCCATGCGGGACCCCTGCCGGGCCGCCGGCGTCGGACTGGCGGCCCAGAACTGCCACCCGGAAGCCCGGGGCGCCTTCACCGGCGAAGTGGCCGTCGGCATGCTGGCCGCCGCCGGGGCCACCCACGTGCTGGTGGGCCATTCCGAGCGGCGGCACCTTTTT
The DNA here is from genome assembly GCA_019306045.1 of Deltaproteobacteria bacterium. GTDB lineage: Bacteria > Desulfobacterota > Anaeroferrophillalia > Anaeroferrophillales > Anaeroferrophillaceae > JAFDMG01. The sequence goes on from JAFDMG010000049.1 coordinate 2,143, forward strand.
CACGAAGACGATGATTTTCTCCGCCGCAAGGTGCAGGCGGTGCTGGCCGGCGGCCTGACGCCGATTTTCTGCGTTGGTGAAACCCTCGAGGAGCGGACCGCCGGCCAGGCGACGGCCGTGGTTGGCCGCCAGTTGCGCGCCGGTCTGCGGGACGTGGCGTCGCCGGCGGGGATAATTATTGCCTACGAGCCGGTGTGGGCCATCGGCACCGGCAAGACGGCCACCACCGCCGATGCCCAGCAGATGCATGCTTTCATTCGCCAGATCCTGGGCGAGCTGTTGCCGGCCGGCGGGGCCGGGATGCCGGTGCTCTATGGTGGCAGCGTCAAGCCGGGCAATGCCGCCGAACTGCTGGCGGCGCCGGAGGTGGACGGCGTCCTGGTGGGCGGTGCTTCCCTGGAGCCGGAGGATTTTTTGCAGATCGTGGCCGCCGGCGACCGGGCCGCCGCCCAGGTTTAGCTTGACTTGGGGGTGTTTTACTGCTAGTAAAGCACTCCCCGGTTTCCGTGGGCCGGGAAGAGAGATTCTTTGCGGGAGGTTTTTTCCTTGACGACTTTTATCATTATCTTGCACGTGGTGGTCAGTTTCGCCCTGATTTTCATCATCCTGATGCAGACCGGAACCGGGGCCGGCATGGGGGCCGCGTTCGGCGCCGGCAGCAGCCAGACCCTGTTCGGCAGCAGCGGTTCCAGCAAGTTTTTTACCCGGCTGACGGCGGCGGCGGCGGCGATCTTCATGATCACCTCCCTGTCATTGACCATTATGTCGGCCCACCGGGTCAAGGGCACGGTGATGGAAGGCTATCAGGTTAAGCCGCCGGCCGCGGTGGAGAAAACCACCGCTCCGGCACCGGCCAAGCCGGCGGCCGCCAGTAAAGAGGCCGCTGAACAGCCAGCTCCGGCTGCCGCGGCCCCGGCGGCCAAGACCGGCGAAAAAGCTCCGGCTCCGGCGTCCCAGCCAGCTCCAGCCAAGGAGTAGCGGAACTCAGGAACTGCCGTCAAGACCGAGCCGGGCGGTTATCTCCCGGGTGATTTCAGCGATGGTTTTGCCATCGGTGTCGATGCTGAGATCGTGAATGTCATAGAAGGACCTTCTGGCTGCCAGAAGGTCTTTTATTTTGCTCCGCCTGGCCGCCGCTGCCCCGGCCAGCAGGGGCCGGGAATCATCGGCGGCCGTCCGCCTGAGGATGGTTTCCAGGGAAGCGGCCAGGAAAATTATTCTGCCCCGCCGCCGCATCAATTCCCGGTTGGCTTCCCGGACCACCGCCCCGCCGCCGGTGGCGATTACCAGGGGCTGTTCCCGGTAAAGCAGCCGCGCCAGCAGCCGGCTTTCCAGTTCCCGAAAATATTCCTCGCCGCAGACGGCGAAAATCCCGCTGATGCTCATGCCGGCCGCCGCCGCGATCTGTTCGTCCAGGTCGGCGAACGGCCGCCCGAGAGCGGCTGCCAGCCGCCGGCCAACCGCCGTTTTTCCCGATCCCATGAAACCGGTGAGCAGCAGGTGCGGTGCCGATGGTGATTTGCCGGCGGCCATGGCCTCAGTAGGAGCGGACCTGCCGGCAGTAGGCGGCGAAGTTGCGTTTGGTTTCTTCCAGGTGGTCGCCGGCGAATTTTTCCAGCAGCGCCCGGCTGAGTTCAATGGCCACCGCGGCTTCGCCGACAACGGCGGCCGCCGGTACGGCACAGATGTCGGAGCGTTCCACCGAGGCCTGGAAAGGCTCTTTGCTGTGCAGGTCCACCGACCGGAGCGGCTGGTAGAGGGTGGGAATCGGCTTCATGGCCGCCCCGACGACGATATCTTCCCCGTTGCTGATGCCGCCCTCCAGGCCGCCGGCCCGGTTGGTGCGGTGGTAAAAACCCCGCTGCCGATCGTAAAAAATCTCGTCGTGGGCTTGGGAGCCGGGTAGGGCCGCCAGCCGGAAGCCCAGACCGATTTCCACGCCCTTGATGGCCTGGATGCTCATCAGGGCGGCGGCCAGGCGGCCGTCAAGCCGGGTATCGGCCTGGATGTGGCTGCCGATTCCCGGGGGCAGTCCCCGGGCGACCACCCTGAAAGTGCCGCCGAGGGTGTCTCCCGCCGTCTGCCGTTGGTCCACCAGCCGGCGCAGCTCCTCTTCCAGGCCGGGGTCGGGAACCCGGAAGGGGGATTTTTCCGCCGTCCGTGCCAGTTCCCGGTCGTCCACGGCCGCCAGGGTTGCCGTCGCGACCTCTAGGCCGCCGATGGCGGTGACGTAGGAGAAAACTTCGATTTCGAACTGGGCCAGAAAAGCTTTGCAAATGGCGCCGGTGGCCACCCGGATGGCCGTTTCCCGGGCGCTGGCCCGCTCGAGGATGTTGCGGGCGTCCCGGTGGTTGAACTTCAGGCAGCCGGGCAGGTCGGCGTGTCCCGGCCGCGGCCTGGTGACTTCCCGGCCAGCTTCACGGTCGGCGGCCGCGGTCGACAGCTGCTGGCGCCAGTTCTCCCAGTCCCGGTTCCTGATCACTAGGGTCAGGGGATTGCCGGTGGTTTCCCCGAACCTGACCCCTGCCAGCAATTCCACCTGGTCGGTTTCGATCTGCATGCGCTGGCCGCGGCCGTAGCCCTGCTGGCGGCGGGCGAGTTCCCGGTTGATCTCGGCGGCCGCCACGGGAACGCCGGCCGGCAGGCCGGAGATGATTGCCGTCAGCTGCGGCCCGTGGGATTCGCCGGCGGTCAGGTAGGTGAGCATGGTCTTTTCTCCTGGCAAAAGGGGGTGGCCGGCCGGCGGCCCCGGTCGTTGCCGGGGCCTGGATGCCAGCATACCGGGCAAAAATAACCGGAAAATGTTTTTCCTGCAACAAAAAAACCGGCTGACGCGGACGGTGCCGGTCAGCCGGTCTGGCAAGGGGGAAGGAGGGAGTAGAACTAAAATTTCATCGTTGTCTGGGTGGGAATCACCGAGGGGGTAATGAAAATCAGCAGCTCGGTCTGTTCCCGTTTTTTGAATTTGTGCTTGAAGAGCAGGTCGCCGAACAGGGGCACGGAGGAAAACCCCGGCACTTCGTCGTTGTCGTTGGTGTCGTTTTTCTCGATGATGCCGCCGACCACCGCCGTCTCGCCGTTGTCCAGCAGCAGCATGGTCTCGATGGACTGGGTGTTGATCGCCGGGCCGTCCTGGGTGAACATCCCCGGGGAATCCTTGTTGATCTTGACGTTCATGGCCACGTGGTCGTTGTTGGTAATATGTGGCGTCACCTCGAGGCTCAGCTCGGCTTTTTTGAACTCGGTGGTGGTGCCGGCATCGGAGGTGGTGGCGTAGGGGATTTCCGTTCCCTGGCCGATCCTGGCCTTGTGGTTGTCGAGGGCGAGAATCTTCGGGGTTGAGAGGATCTTGGCCAGGTGCTTGTTTTTCAGGGCCGTCAGTTTCAGGTTGAGGTTGAAGACCCCCACCTTGCCGAAAATCAGGCCGATGCCGCTGGTGGCTCCCGCCGCCGGCATGTTGATCACATAGTTGCTGGCGATGGTCGGGGCGCCGGGCTGGGGGGTGATGCCGGGACCGCCGGTATCGCCGACGGCGCCGTTGACGCCGTAGTAATGGCTGCCGTTGTTGTCACCCCAGGCGCCGCCCCACTGGATGCCGATATCCTTGACGGCGTTGGTTTCGATCTTGACGATTTTGGCTTCGATGAGCACCTGCTTGATGGGGGTGTCGAGCTTGGCCAGCAGCTTCTTGGCGGCCCTGATCCGCTTGGGAATGTCATCGATGATCAGGACGTTGGTCCGTTCGTCGATGTCGATGGAACCGCGGTCGCTGAGGATGGCCCGCAGCCGGGGAGCGATTTCCTGGGCCTTGGCAAAGTTGACATTGAGAATTTCGATGACGGTGTCTTCCAGGGTTTCCTGGGCCTTTTTGTTCATCGCCAGGGCCTCGCGCTCCTCCTTGAAGCGGCTCAGGGGGGCGATGCGGATGACGTTGCCTTCCCTTTCCATGCCCAGCTTGTTGGTTTTCAGCAGAATCCGGAAAGCCTGCTGCCAGGGGACGTTTTTCAGCTTCAGGGTGACCTTGCCCTGGACCTCGTCCCCCATAATCAGATTGTAGTTCTTGATGTCGGCCAGGAAGCGGAAAACGTTCTGCAGGTCGGCGTCCTTGAAGTCCACCGTTATCCTGGTGCTGCGCCGGACCGGGCGCCGCCGGATTTTTCTCGGGGCTGCCGCCACGCTGGTCTTCGGTGGCGCCGGCGCGGCCGCGGGAGCCGCCTGCTGGCTGCTGGCCGCGGTGCTGCAGGGGAAGGAAAGCACCAGCTGGTTGCCGTTGGCGGTATAGGAATAGGGCGGCAGCTGATCCAGATCGGTATCGAAAACCACCCTGGTTTTGTCCGGGTAGTTCTGGTAGCGGAAACCGGAAAAGCCGGTGCCGCCGAGAAAGCGGTTCAGGTCGCCGCCGGCCAGCTTGGCTTCCGGGAAGTCGATGCCGAGGCGCGGCGGGTTGTCAACCCGGAAGAGATGGAAAGTCTGGTGCTTGAGCATCTCTCTTTCACCCTGAAAGATCACCTTGACGGTCTTTCCCTCTCTTTCGGCCCGGGGGGTAATGACCTGCAGGGAGGCGGCAGCAGGGGAGGGGTTGCCCGCCGCCGGCTGGTTCCCGGCTGCCTGGTCGCCCAGGGCCAGCAGTTGCCCGGGTGCCAGGAGCAACCAGCCGGCCAGCATGATTGACAGCAGTGTCCAGGGTTTAGTTCTCAGCTTCATTTTGTTTTCTCCCCCTTGTCGTTTTCTTCCACGTGAAGTTTCAAGGTGACTTTGCGGATCTGTTCCCGATCATAGATGTCCAGGTAGGGCTCGGCGACGACAATCTCCTTTTCATCGATTTTTTCCACCACGCCGCTGAGATTGCCCAGGTGGTCGCCTTCCCTGATGGTGTAGCTGATGTGTTCCGGGTCTTCGATCATGGCGTAGGGTTTTCCCGCCAGCAGGATGCCCACCAGTTTGAACTGGTTGAGCGAATATTTTTCCAGGGGTGTTTTCGGCTCTTTGGTGGGGATGGAGCGTTCGATTTCGCTGAAATTGATGAACGGGCGAAACGGGTCCGGTTTGCCGAGAGAGTCATAGACGAAAGTTTCCGGGTTCGTCTCGGCCTTCAGGGCGGCCGTGGCGGTTTCCGGGTTCTCCATTGCCGGGGCGGCGGCCGGCCGGGCCATGAGCAGGAGAACAGCCGACAACATGATCACGGCAAATGTTGTCCAGCCTTGCTTAACTTCCATGTTGCTCACCTTTCTTGGCGTTGTTCTTGAAGGTGTAGGTTATGGCCTGGAATTTGGTGGAGATCAGGTCCTTGCCGTCGACCACCTGGTAGTTGCCCATGCTGAAATTACCCAGGGAGACGATGCGGGGCATGGTGCACATCTGGTTGAAAAAACTGCTGACCGCATGGTAACCGCCCACTACTTCTATATCAATCGGTATCTGGGCGTAAAAATTGACCGGTTTCTCTCCCAGGGGTTTGAAGAGGAGGAACTGCAGGCCGGCTTCCTTGCCCAGCTTGGTGATCTGCATCAGCAGCAGCGGGATCTCCTTGGAGTTGGGCAGCTTGCGGGCGGCAATTTTGAACTCGCCCTGCAGGGCCTGCATCTCCTGCTCGAATTTCTCCAGCTGGCTGGCGATCTGCCTGGTCTGGTTGAGGGTCAGCTGGGCCTTTTTGTACTGTTTCTGCAGCCGGGTGTATTTCTTGTAGTGCGGCTGGAAAAGGAAATAATAGTAGAGCCCGCCGATGGCGGCGACGATAGCTGCCAGGAGGAGGATTTTCTTGGGCGTCGTCAGCCGCTGGAGAAAATCAAGATTGAGGTTGAAGTCAGCCATTGCTATTTTCCTTTCGCCTGCTTGCCGTCCTGGTCCTGGCCGCCGGTTTCCCGGGATGCCTGGCTGGTAATGGTGGTGTTGATCAGAAATTCTTTCAGCTCCAGGTCGTTGATCCTGGTGGATTTGAGGAAGGCCAGTTCCGAGTGGTGCAGGAACGCCGAATTTTTCAGGTTATTGAGAAAATTGACAATGGTTTCATTATCGATGGCAATCCCCTTGATGCTCAGGGAGCCTGCTTTCCGGTCGAGCTTGGTCAGCCACAGCTTGTCGGGCTTGTAGCGGTTGATGTCGTGCAGTACGTAGACGGGGTCCAGCCGGGTGGCGGCCAGGTTGTTGATCACCTCGATCTTTTTCTTGATCTCTTCCTGCTGCTTCTTGTAGCGGTTGATCTTGTCCACCACCGGCTTCAGGGCGGCGATCTGCTGCCGGGTGCGCTTGATCTCCCGGTTCAGCTTTTTTATGCGGCCGGTGATCATTATTTCCAGGTAAGCGCAGGTGGCAACGGCCAGCAGGATGACCAGCACCCCAGTGATCAATTGCTTGCGCAGAGTTTGCTTCTTCCTCTCCGCGCGAACCGGAAGCAGATTTATCCTAATCATTTATCGGTATCCTTCCTGAGAGCCAGACCGACGGCAACGGCGGCCAGCGGCGCCATTTCCCTGATGTATTCCTGGTCAAAACTTTTTTCCGGCACGATTAAATTGGCAAACGGGTTGAAAACTTCCGTCTTGATCTTGGTCAATTCCTGCACCGTGGACACGATTCCCGGCAGCTTGGCGCCGCCGCCGCAGAGATAGATCTTTTCCACCTGGTTGCCGGCGGCCGAGGTGTGGAAGAAGTCGATGGTTTTGGCGATTTCGTTGGTGAAGGTGAAGGAGGAGTCGTCGATGATCTTCCGGGCCTCGTCCTTGCCGACCCCTTCGGCGGGGATGCCCATTTTCAGCTGTTCGGCCACCTGGTAGTTGAGGTTCAGCTGTTTTTGCAGCTGTTCGGTCAGCATGCGGCTGCCGATGGTAATGTCCCGGGTGAAACTGTAGGTGCCGTCCTTGAGAATATTGATGTTGGTGATGTTGGCCCCGATGTCCACCAGGGCGACCACCTCTTCGGTGGCCCCATCGTAGTTGTATTCGTAGGCGTTTTCCAGGGCGAAATGATCAACGTCGACAACCACCGGGTTCAGGCCGGCATCCTCGATGACACCAATGTAATCGTTGATAATGTCTTTCTTCACCGCCACCAACATGACCTCCATCTTGTCTTCGGCTTCCTTGCTTGGGCCGAGGATCTGGAAATCCAGGTTGACGTCGAAGATATCGTAGGGAATGTGATGGGCGGCCTCGTCGTGGATGGTGTTTTCCACCGTGTCTTCGTCCATGATCGGCATGAGGATCTTCTTGATGATTACCGAGTGGCCGGAGATGGAGGTGCAGACCTGCTTTTTCTTGATTTTTAGGCTTTCGGCCAGGTCCTTCAACAGGTTGGAGATGGCCATCGAATCCATGATGGTGCCGTCGACGATGGTATCCGGCGGGAGAATGGCCATGCCGAAATTCTGCAGGGTGTAACGGGAACCGGAATCCTTCAGCTCAACAATCTTGATGTAACTGGAGCCGATGTTGAGGCCGAGCAGTGTCTTTGATTTTTTGAAAAACATGGCCCTCCAACGTTGGTTTCAGTTTTGATACCGCCGGGTGCACAACGGTCTCAATTGGTGGTTGGCGCTGCCTGGAGTGAACAGGCTTTTATTCTTCTCGGCTGATTTGATAACAATTTTAGTTTTTTTTGCCCTGCCAAGGGAATTTGCAAGTCTGGTGCCAGCAAGACAAAAAGGGTTGCCGGCTGGCCAGACAAGGCGTTGTCGCCGCCGGCGCCGCCGGGCAGGATAGTTTTTGCCTTGTAATCATAATGGGTTAGGCTATTTTTATGTATCCCTGGTTACGTTAATGTAACTAGAGGGGCGGCAATGGCCGACCGGCAAAAAAAATGGCGGCAATCGGGGAATGGGCCTGGAAAGGGGAAGGGAGAAAAAAACAACCGCCCGCATGGGCGGCGGGAGAAGTTGCCGGGGCCGGGAGC
>JAFDMG010000050.1 GCA_019306045.1 Deltaproteobacteria bacterium
CGGCTGGCAGGTTGCCAGCACCAGCTGCTGGTCGTCGGAAAACGCCACCGGCAGGACCTTGATCTTGCCGACCAGCCGGGGTGAAAAACGCTCCCGCAGTTGCTGGTCAAGGTCTGGGTGAAAAACCGGCCGGTAGGGCAGCTGGTAATGGAGGCTGTAGGCCCGGCCCAGCAGTTCGTAGTTGGCCAGCCCCAGGAACATCAGGCATTCTTCCAGGGACTCATTGCCGACATTCTGCCGCCGTTCAAAGGCGTCGCGCAGACCTTTCTCCGCCACCATCCGGTGGTCCCGGAGAATTCCGGCCAGGGTTTCCGCGTCAAGCATATTCAGGGCACCATCTCGTACTTGCCGATCTGACGACCAGGGACAGCCGTCCAGACAAAGTTCCGTATCTTATTTCGGCAGAAACGGGGAAAAGTTGAGGGCAAAAAAACGGCCAGCGGCGTGCCGCTGGCCGTCGAACCGCACCGGACGGGAGGCCTCAACCCGGCTTGACGTTTTCCTTGATCCAGTCGACCGTTTCCTGCACCGGAGTGCCGGGGGTAAAAATGGCCTTGATGCCGGCTTTTTTCAGCTCGGCGACATCCTCCTCGGGAATGATGCCGCCGCCGAAAACCGGGATGTCGTCGGCCCCTTGCTCCCGCAGCAGCTCGATGATCCGGGGAAACAGGTACATGTGGGCGCCCGCCAGGCTGCTGACCCCGATGACATCGACATCCTCCTGGATGGCGGTGGCGACGATCTGCTCCGGCGTCTGGTGCAGGCCGGTATAAACCACTTCGAAACCGGCGTCGCGCAGGGCCCGGGCCACCACCTTGGCGCCCCGGTCATGGCCGTCGAGGCCGGGCTTGCCGATCAGAACCTTGATTTTCTCCATCTTCCGCCCTCCTTCTTAAAACATGCCGGGATCGCTGTAGCGACCGAAAACCCGGCGCCAGGTATCACAGATTTCCTGCAGGGTGACATAGGCCTTTACCGCTTCCAGCAGGGGCGGCATCAGATTCTTGTTGTTCCGGGCCGCGTCCTCGATGGCCTGCAGACAGGCCTCCACCTTGGCGCTGTCGCGCTCGTCCTTGATCCTCTGCAGCCGCTGCAGCTGCCGCTTTTCCACCGCCGGGTCGATTTTCAGCAATTCGATGGGCAGGCTCTCCTCCATGACGTACTTGTTGACGCCAACAACCACCTTTTCCCCCTCGTCCACCTGCTTCTGGTAGGTGTAGGCAGCGTCGGCAATCTCCTGCTGGGGAAAACCGACCTCAATGGCCTTGAGGATGCCGCCCATGTCATCGATCTTGTTGATGTAGTCCATGGCCAGCTTTTCCATCCTGTTGGTCAGCGACTCAACGAAATAGGAGCCGGCCAGCGGGTCAATGGTGTTGGTGACCCCGATCTCCTCGCCGATAATCTGCTGGGTGCGCAGGGCAATGGTCACCGCGTGCTCCGTCGGCAGGGCCAGCACCTCGTCGAGGGAATTGGTATGCAGCGACTGGGTGCCGCCGAGAACGGCCGAGAGCGCCTGGAAAGCGGTACGGACGACGTTGTTGTAGGGCTGCTGGGCGGTCAGGGAACAGCCGGCGGTCTGGGTATGGAAGCGCAGCAGCCAGGAACGGGGGTTCCGGGCACCGAAACGCTCCTTCATCACCCGGGCCCAGATCCGCCTGGCCGCCCGGTACTTGGCGATCTCCTCGAAAAAGTCCAGGTGGGCATTGAAAAAGAAAGACAGCCGGGGGGCAAAGTCATCCACGTCCAGACCCCGGTCGATGCAGGCCTGCACGTAGCCGATGCCGTCCGCCAGGGTAAAGGCCAGTTCCTGGACCGCCGTCGAACCGGCTTCGCGGATATGGTAGCCGCTGATGCTGATGGTGTTCCAGCGCGGCACCTCCTTGGTGCAGAACTCCACTGTATCGACGATGATGCGGATGGAAGGCTCCGGCGGCAGCATGAAGGTTTTCTGGGCGATGAATTCCTTCAGCATGTCGTTCTGAATCGTGCCGCCGATCCGGTCGCGGCCGACGCCCTGTTTTTCGGCCACGGCAATGTACATGGCCAGCAGGATGGCCGCCGGCGGGTTGATGGTCATCGAGGTGGTCACCTGGTCCAGGGGAATGCGGTCGAAAAGCACCTCCATGTCGGCCAGGGTGTCGATGGCGACCCCGCAGCGGCCGATCTCCCCCCGGGCCATGGCGCTGTCGGAGTCGTAGCCCATCAGGGTCGGCATGTCGAAAGCGGTGCTCAGGCCGGTTTCCCCGTGTTCCAGCAGGTAGTGGAAACGGGCGTTGGTGTCCTCGGCGCTGCCGAGGCCGGCAAACTGGCGCATGGTCCACAAACGGCCGCGGTACATGGTGGGCTGCACCCCGCGGGTAAAGGGGTATTCGCCGGGGTAATTCAGCTCCCGCAGGTAGTCGAAATCCTGCAGATCGAGCGGCGTATAGAGATTCTTGATCGGTTCATCGGAAACGGTGGTAAATTGGGGCAGCCGCTCCGGGTGCCGGGCCGTTGCCCGGGCGTAAAGTTCCTCCCAGGCCTGCTGCCGGGCCCCCAGTTGCTGCCGGTCGGTTTCACATGACATTTTCCCCTCCCCAAGCGTTACTTCAAGGCGTGGTTCTTGTAAAAATTATGCATTCAAAATGTGGCGGGCGATCACCAGGCGCTGGATCTCCGAAGTACCTTCATAGATGGTGGTCACCCGGACGTCGCGGTAGAGGCGCTCCACCGGGTATTCGGCAATGTAGCCGTTGCCGCCGAGAATCTGGATGGCCCGGTAGCAGGCCCGGTTGGCCCCTTCAGTGGCCAGCAGCTTGGCCATCGAGGCCTCCCGGGAAAAGCGGGTTTTCTGCTGCTTCAGGTAGGCGGCCCGCAGCACCAGCAGCTGGGCGCTCTCCATCTCGGTGTAGCTGTCGGCCAGCATCCACTGGATGGCCTGAAAAGAGGCGATCGGCTGGTTGAACTGGACCCGCTCCTTGGCGTAGTCCCGGGCAAAATCCAGCGCTTCGTAACCGATGCCCACGGCCATGGAACCGATGCCGATCCGGCCGCCGTCAAGGGCCATAAGGGCAATTTTCAGGCCGTCGCCTTCCTGCCCCAGCAGGTTGGCCGCCGGTACCAGGCAGTCCTCCAGCACCAGTTCGTTGGTGGCCGAACCGCGCTGGCCCATTTTTTCCTCGGCCTTGCCCACCTTGAAGCCCGGAGTGTCCTGTTCCACCAGGAAAGCGCTGATCCGCCGGCTCTTGGGCGCCTGGCGGTCGGTGACCGCCCAGACGACGGTAACCCCGGCATACTCGGCGCTGGTGATGAACAGCTTGCTGCCGTTGAGGCGGTAATAATCACCCTCCCGCACCGCCTGGGTGCGCATGCTGCCGGGATCGGAACCGGCCAGGGATTCGGTGAGGCCGAAAGCCCCGGCGGCATACTCGCCGCTGCAGAGCCGGGTCACGTACTTCTGTTTCTGCTCCTCGGTGCCGAAGGCGCAAATCACCTCGCCAACCATGTTGGTCACCGACATGGTCACCGCCGTGGCCGCGCAGGCCCGGCCCACCTCGGTCATCGCCAGGCTGTAGGGCACCACTCCCACCTCGGCACCGCCGTAGGCTTCGGGGATGTTCATGCCCATCAGCCCCAGTTCGGCCATCCGCGCCAGGTTGTCCAGGTTCATCTTGTGTTCAGCATCCAGGGTGGCCGCCTGCGGCTTGAGTTCCTGCTGGGCAAAGCCGCGCACCATCTCCTGGATCATTTTTTCATCTGCCGTCAGTGAAAAATCCATGTCGTCCCCTGAGAAAACAACAGCCCACGCCCGCCGGCAGACTACCCCGCGAAGAGCGTCCGCCGGCCGGACGTGAGCCGCACAACCGGAAAAGAGATTAACCCTTGACTTCTTTCAGCTTTTCAATCAGCGCCGGCACCACCTTGTAGAGGTCGCCTTCGATGCCGTAGTCAGCCACGTTGAAGATGTTGGCTTCCGGATCCTTGTTGATGCCAATGATGCACTTGGAGGAACCCATGCCCGCCAGGTGCTGGATGGCCCCGGAAATACCGCAGGCAATGTAAAGATTCGGACTGACCACCTTCCCGGTCTGGCCGACCTGGAACTGGTGGTCGCGCCAGCCGGCGTCAACCGCGGCCCTCGAGGAGCCAACCGCCGCCCCGAGAATGTCCGCCAGCTGTTCGATCAGCTGGAAGCCGTCCGGGTTGCCCAGGCCGCGGCCGCCGGAACAGATGATGTCGGCTTCCGTCAGCTCCGGCCGGTCGCCGCCCTGCTGCTTGACTTCGAGCACCTTGGTGCGGGGAGCAGGGATCTCGGTGCTGAAATCGACGACGCTGCCGGCGCCGGCGTTCTCTTCCACCGGAAAGACGTTGGGCCGCAGGGTGGCCATCTTGACCGCGGAATTGACCTTGTAGGTGGCAATGGCCTTGCCGGCGTAGATGGGATGGACAAAAGCGTAGTCGCCGTCGGCAAACTTGACGTCGATGCAGTCGCTCACCAAACCGGCGTCAAGGCGGGCCGCCACCCGGGGCGCCAGGTCCTTGCCGATGGCGCTGTGGCCCAGAAGCACCAGGCCGGGGTTTTCCTGCTGGATGTAGGCCGCCAGCACCGCGGCGTAGGCGTCGGTGGTGTAATCGGCCAGGGCGGCGTCGTTGGCCACTGCGATCTCGTCGGCGCCGAACTTTTTCAGCTCTTCGGCCAGGCCGGCGACGTCGCTGCCGGCCAGCAATACCTTGAGGCTGTCACCGGCGGCGGCAGCCAGACGTTTACCTTCACTGACAACTTCGTAGGTAATTTTACGAAGGGTTCCCCCCCGCTGTTCTGCAAATACGACAATACTCATGATGGTCTCCCTCCTTAAATCACCTTGGCTTCTTCTTGCAACAGTTTTACCAGTTCGGCAACCACTTCCTCGACTTCACCCTTGAGCACCCGGCCGGCCTTGCGCGGCGGCGGCAGCTCGGCCTGCACCAGCTCGGCTTTCGGGGCCACGTCCTCGGCGCTCAGGCCAAGATCGGCGAGGCTGACAACCTTGAGCTCTTTCCGTTTGGCTTTCATGATCCCCGGCAATGAAGGATAGCGCACTTCATTCAAACCCTTCTGGGCCGAGAAGACGGCCGGCAGCTGCACTTCGAGAGTTTCGGTGCCGCCGTCGATTTCCCGGGTGACCGTCGCCTGGCCGTCGCCGAGCTCAAAGCTGGTAATCACGTTGGCCTGGGGCAGGTCCAGTTTTTCCGCCAGCCGGGAAGGCACCTGAGCGGCGCCGTCGTCGACGGCTTCTTTGCCGCAGAAAATCAGGTCATATTCCATGTCGGCCAGCAGTTTGGCCAGGGCCACGGCGGCGCTGTGGTTGTCGCCGTTCTCCAGCGCCGGGTCCTGAATCAGCACGGCCCGGTCGGCGCCCATGGCCAGGCAGTAGCGCAGGGCTTCCTGGGTCTTGTCGTTGCCGACGGAGACCACCACCACCTCGCCGCCGTTCTTTTCCTTCAGACGGATTGACTCTTCGACGGCGAACTCGTCGTAGGGATTGACGATCAGGTTGACGCCCTGATCGGACACTTTGCCATTCTCGATGGTGATCTTGGCTTCGGTGTCAAAAGTCTGCTTGATACACGTTACGATCTTCACGATACACCCTCCTCTGCTGAGTTACTGATTACTTTAAAATGTTGCTGGCGATAACCAGCCTCATGATTTCACTGGTGCCTTCGTAGATTTCGGTGATCTTGGCATCCCGGAAATAACGCTCCATGGGGTAGTCGGTGGTGTAGCCGTAGCCGCCGAGGATCTGGATGCCCTTGGTGGTTGCCTTCATGGCCACTTCCGAGGCCATCAGCTTGGCCATGGCGGCCTCCTTGGCGTAAGGCTGTCCCTGATCTTTCAGGTAAGCCGCCCGGTGGGTCAGCAGCCGCGCCGCCTCGTACTCGGTCGTCAGATCGGCCAGCATCCACTGGATGGCCTGCAGGTTGGCGATCGGCTTGCCGAACTGCACCCGCTCCTTGGCGTAGGCGGTGGCATCCTCGATGGCGGCCCGGGCGATGCCGAGCGCCTGGGAAGCGATGCCGATCCGGCCGCCGTCAAGGGTGGTCAGGGCGATGCGGAATCCCTTCCCGAGCTCGCCGAGCAGGTTCTCCCGCGGAATGCGGCAGTCCTCGAAAACCAGCTCCGCCGTCGAGGTGCCGCGGATGCCCAGCTTGTCCTCGAGGGTTCCGACCTGGAAGCCGGGGTTGTCAAGGTCAACGATGAAAGCGCAGATGCCGCGGTGCCCCTTGCTCTTGTCGGTCTGGGCAATGAGGATGCAGTAGTCGGCCTCGTTGCCGTTGGTGATGAAAATTTTCCGGCCGTTGATCACCCACTCGTTGCCGTCAAGCACCGCCGTGGTAGCCAGGTTGGCGGCGTCGGAGCCGGCATTGGGCTCCGTCAGCCCCAGGCAGCCCAGCTTGCGGCCGCTGGCCATGTCCGCCAGGTACTTCTTTTTTTGTTCCTCGTTGCCAAACAGCTTCACCGGTTCACAGGCCAGGGAGTTGTTGACCGAAACAATGACCCCGGTGGCGGCACAGTGGCGGGAAAGTTCCTCGATGGCAATCGAGTAGCAGACATTGCTCATCCCCGCCCCCTCGTACTCTGGCGGCACCGTGACCCCCATCAGGCCCAGTTCGGCCATCTTTGCCACCGTCTGCCGGGGATACATGTGGTTCTTGTCCACTTCCGCCGCCAGGGGTTTTACCGTTTTCTCGGCAAAATCCCTGGTCATCTGCAACATCATCCGTTCTTCATCGGTATAGGAAAAATCCATGATAAACTCCTTTAATCAGTCAGGGTAACCGGCCGTCTCTATTCGTATTCGTAGAAACCTCTCCCGGTCTTGCGACCCAGGAAGCCGGCATCGACGTACTTTTTCAGCAGCGGACAGGGACGGTACTTGGAATCCCCCAGGCCCTGATGAAGAACGTTCATGATCGCCAGGCAGGTATCGAGGCCGATCAGATCGGCCAGCGCCAGCGGTCCCATGGGATGGTTCATGCCCAGCTTCATCACCGTGTCGATGTCCTCGGCCTTGCCCACGCCCTCGTACAGGCAGTAGACAGCTTCGTTGATCATCGGCAGCAGAATGCGGTTGGCGATAAAGCCGGGATAGTCATTGGCTTCACAGGGAGTTTTGCCCAGCTTCCTGGCCAGGTCCTCCACCACCTGGTAGGTATCGTCGCTGGTGGCCAGCCCCCGGATAATCTCCACCAGTTTCATCACCGGCACCGGGTTCATGAAGTGCATGCCGATCACCTTCTGCGGCCGCTTGGTGGCCGCGGCAATCCGGGTGATGGAAATGGACGAGGTATTGGAGGCCAGGATGCTGGCCGCCGGGCAGATCTCATCCAGCTGGGCGAAGATGTCCAGCTTGATCTTCTCGTTTTCGGTGGCGGCTTCGACAACAATGTCGGCCGTCTTCATGGCCGCCAAATCGGTGGTGGTGGTAATCCGGCCGAGAACGGCATCCATTTCGGCCTGTTCCAGGCGGCCCTTGGCCACCGACCGGGACAGGTTCTTGGTAATCGTCTGCAGCCCCCGGGCCACGAACTCCTCGGCAATGTCATGCATGATCACCTGCATGCCGGCCATGGCCGCCACCTGGGCGATGCCGTTGCCCATCTGACCGGCGCCAACGACCCCGAATGTCTTGATTTCCATTTTATCCCTCCTTAAGAAGTTAAGCAGAATAACAGGTTGTGGCCAACTCTACGGGCGCTCGATAACCATCGCCGCCCCCTGGCCGCCGCCGATGCACAAGGAAGCCAGGCCGCGCTTGGCGTCATGCTGTTCCAGGGCGGTAAGCAGGGTCACCAGGATGCGGGCCCCGGTGCAGCCAATGGGATGGCCAAGAGAGATACCACTACCATAAATATTTGTTTTTCCCAAGTCCAAGTTCAGTTCCCGGACACAGGCCAGGGCCTGGGCGGCGAAGGCCTCGTTCAGTTCGATGAAGTCCATCTCCTCGAGGTTCATCTCCAGGCGGGCAAGCAGCTTGCGAATCGCCGGGATCGGCCCCAGCCCCATGTAGGCCGGGTCGTTGCCGCCAAAGTCGTAGCCCTTGATGACCGCCTTGACCTCCAGCCCGAGGCTGTCAGCTTTTTCCCGGGACATGAGCACCAGGGCGGCGGCGGCGTCGTTGATGCCGGAAGCGTTGCCGGCGGTCACCGTGCCGCCTTTCTTGAACACCGTCGCCAGCTTGGCCATCTTTTCCAGGCTGGTCTCCATCGGCCGCTCGTCGGTAACAAAAGGCACCGGGTCTTTCTTCCGCTGGGGCACCATTACCGGCACGATTTCACCGGCGAAAACGCCGTTTTTGATGGCCGCCAGCGCCCGCTGATGGCTGGTGAAGCTCAGTTCGTCCTGGTCGGCGCGGGAAATGCCATACAGCTCGGCGATATTTTCCGCCGTCAGGCCCATGTGGTAGCCGTAGAAAATCTCCCAGAGGCCGTCGTGCACCATCAGGTCGACCATTTCGGCGTTGAACATCCGCGCCCCCCAGCGGGCCTTGGGGAAAGCGTAGGGAATCTGGCTCATGTTTTCCATGCCGCCGGCGACGATGACTTCCGCCTCGCCGGCCGCGATCGCCTGGGCCGCCAGGGCCACGGCCTTCATGCCCGAGGCGCAGACCTTGTTGACGGTGAAGGCCCCGGTTTCCTTGGGCAGTCCGGCGCGGATGCTGGCCTGGCGGGTGGTGTTCTGCCCCTGGCCGGTGGGCACCACGTTGCCCATGATCACTTCATCCACCTGCACCGGCTGCCGGCTGTCATCCCAGTTGGCGTACTTCTCTTCCACCTCGCAGGTCCGACCCTTGAGCTTGTCCGGACCGTACTGGGCCAGTTTTTCACTGACCACCGGCCGCAAATTAATCTTTTCCAGCGCCGCCCGGATGACGGTTGCTCCCAGGTCGACCACCGGCACGTCCTTCAAACCGCCGCCATAAGTTCCGATCGCCGTTCTGACGGCGCTGACAATAACTACTTCTTTCATTTTTCCTCCCAGCTGTTAGCCGTTAAATTCAATAAACACCGCAACCAATTTTTTTCACATATTTTCCACGATCAGCGACACGGCTTCCCCGCCTCCCAGGCAGAGGGAGGCCATGCCGTAGCGGCAGCCGCGGTCTTTCATGGCATAGATCAGGGTGGTCAGCACCCGGGCCCCGGAACAACCGATGGGATGGCCAAGGGCGACGGCGCCGCCGTGGACATTGACCCGCTGCGGCTCGATGCCCAGTTCCTTGATAATGGCCACCGAGGACGTGGCAAAAGCCTCGTTGATCTCGTGCAGGTCGATGTCATCAACGGTCAATCCAGCTTTTTTCAACACCTTGGGAATCGATTTGATCGGCGCCACCAGCACGTCTTCCAGCGGCACCCCGGCCGCTCCCTGGGCCACCAGGCGCACCAAGGGCCGCAGCCCCAACTCGGCCGCCTTTTCCCGGGACATTACCAGCAGGCAGCTGGCACCGTCGCTGATCTTCGAGGCGTTGCCGGCGGTCACCAGGCCGCCCTTTTTGAATGCCGGCCGCAGCTGGGCCAGCTTTTCCCTGCTGGTGCGCCGCGGGCCCTCGTCCCGATCGACGACGAAGGGTTCACCCCGCCGGGGTTTGACCGTCAGGGGCATGATCTCCTCGGCGAACTTGCCCGCCTCGATGGCCGCCAGGGCCTTGTCGTTGGATTCGACGGCAAAGGCATCCATCTCTTCCTTGCTGACGCCGAACTTCTCGCTCACCAGCTCGGCGGTGTAGCCCATGTGGTAGTCGTTGACCACGTCCCA
>JAFDMG010000051.1 GCA_019306045.1 Deltaproteobacteria bacterium
GGCAGAACGGGCACCCCGAACCTGCCCAGGGTCTCGGCCAGGGTCCGCAGGCGGTTCTGCAGGAATTCCGGAAACCGTTTTCGCAGGCGGCGATCACGGGCATCAAGCAGCAGCTGCCGCCGGCCGTCGCTGATGACCAGGGAGAAGTCAGCCGGCAGCTCCCTCGCCAGCGGGTCGTAAACCGGCAGCAGCATGACGTCGTTATGGCGGCTGAGCAGCTTGACCTGGTGCAGGCTCTGGTCGCTGAGGCCGAAAAAATCGCTGATCACGCAGACGAGATAATCATGCCCGGCCAGCTGGACGGCCTTCTCCAGAACCCGGTCAAGCATCTCCCGGCTGGGAGTGATCCGGCGGTCAACGCCCAGGGCCCGGTTCTGGCGCACCAAATGGTGCAGGACCTGCATCACCGCCTGCCGGCGGCGCCGGGGTTTCACCTCGCTGATCTCCCCGTCGTTGAAAACCAGGGCGCCGACCCGGTCGCCCTCGCCGACCACCCGCCAGGCAAGCAGGGCCGCCGCCTCGGCGGCAGTGACCGATTTCATCCTGACCCGGGAACCGAAAAACATCGACAGCCGCTGGTCCACCAGCAGGAGGACGGCCCGTTCCCGCTCCTCGGCATAAACGCGCACGTACGGATGCCCGGTGCGCCGGGTGGCTTTCCAATCCATGATCCTGATATCGTCGCCGGGCCGGTACTGGCGCAGCTCCTTGAAATCGAGCCCCCGTCCCCGCAGACGGGAACCGTAGCGGCCGGCCAGCAGGCTGCGCGCCGGCTGTCGGGGCAGCAGGCTGAAGCCCGCCGTCTGGTGCCGGCAGCGCACCAGTTCCGCCAGGGTGACATAGACGCCGGGGACCGCTTCCTCCCCGGCCGGGGGAAACGGCGCCTCCCGGCGGCGGGTCAGAGGCGAAAAAGGAAACCTGGCGGCAGTTTTTTTCATCAACGAACCATTCCCGGGACCCCGACCGCCATTGCCGGCCGGTTCACGCCACGGCCACCAGCCTGACCACCTCGTCCACCACCTGGTCCGCCGTCACCCCGTCGGCGTCGGCCTCGTAACTGAGGATCAGCCGGTGCCTCAGGCAGTCATGAACCACGGCCCGCACGTCATCGGGAGTAACATAGTCCCGGCCGTGCAGCCAGGCATGGACCCGCGAAGCCCGGTCGAGCGCCAGGCTGCCGCGCGGGCTGGCTCCCAGTTCCAGCCAGCGGGCCAGCTGGTCGCTGTATTTCTCCGGCCGCCGGGTGGCGCTTACCAGGGCGACAAGGTAACGCTCAATCTCCACGGCGCTATGGATTTCCTTGATCTCTTCCCGGGCGGCAAAGATCGCCGCCGGCGCCACGGGCTCCAGCTCCGGCGCCGATTTTTCCTGCCACTCGCGGCGCACCAGGCGGATGATTTCCAACTCATTTTCATCGCTGGGATAATCCACCCGCACGTGCAGGAGAAAACGGTCCACCTGGGCCTCGGGCAGCGGGTAGGTTCCCTCCTGCTCGATCGGATTCTGGGTCGCCAACACCATGAACAAAGGCGGCAGTTTCCTGGTCTTGCCGGCCACGGTCACCTGGCGTTCCTCCATCGCCTCCAGCAGCGCCGACTGCACCTTGGCCGGAGCCCGGTTGATCTCATCGGCCAGCACCAGGTTGCTGAAAATCGGTCCAGGTTGAAACTCCAGTTTTTCCCGACCGCCGGCGCTGTAATAGATCTCGGTGCCAGTAATGTCCGCCGGCAGCAGGTCGGGGGTAAACTGGATGCGCGCCAGGCCGACATCGAGGTTGGCGGCCAGGCTCTTGACAATCCGGGTCTTGGCCAAGCCCGGCAGGCCCTCAATGAGCAGGTTGCCGTCGGCCAGCAAGCCGAGAATTATCTTTTCGACCACCTGCTCCTGGCCGATGACGGCCCGGTTCACCCGGGTTTTCAGTTCTTCAATCGCCGCCAGGGCATTCACGTTTTCCCCCTGGGCACCGCCGGCAGACGGGTTGGCAGTCGAGCCACCGGTCGGCGTCATGTCGCGGGAGCTAGGCAAACTCAAGCTCGTATCTGGTCGTATAGGCCTGCAGCCGCGCCGCCACCTGCTGTTCAATGGCCTGCCGGTCGCCGCCGGCGGCCGCTTTGATGGTGATCGTCGCCAGGGTGCCATGAACGCTGTCCTCGCCGACGCTGACCACGAAAGTCGCCGTCTCGTTCCCGATCCCGGCCAACTCCCGGCGATAGACCTGCTCGATGGCCAGCCAGCGCAGTTTCGGCTTGAAAATCTTGCCGACGGCGGTCAGGGGCAGCTGCTCGAGGATGAAAACCTCCCTGGGCACCGCGGCCCGTTCGCCGATCCTGCCGGCCAGCTCGGCCTTGATCTCCTCCGGGGATGCCGAGGCCCCCGGCTGCAGCTGGACGAACAGCACCGGCACCTCGCCGGCATGGGCATCGGGCTGCCCGACGGCGGCCGCCAGCGCCACCGCCGGCAGCTCCTGGGCCGGTTTTTCAATCAGGGCGGGATCGATATTGTGACCGCCGCGAATAATCAGGTCCTTGCTGCGGCCGGTAAGCCAGAAATAGCCGTCTTCGTCCTGCCGGGCCAGGTCGCCGGTATTGAGCCAGCCCGGCCGGGGCCAGAGCCGGCTGTTCTGCCGGGAATCCAGGTAGCCGGGAAAAACGTTGGGGCCGCTGAGGCACAAAGTGCCAATTTCATTGGTCCGCGCCTCCCGCTGAAAGCGGCCGTCGCCGGTCAGGATAAAAACCCTGGCCTGCTGATATGGCAGCCGCAGGCCGACGGAGCCGATTTTGCGCCGGCCGTCGGGCGGGTTGACGATCGAGCCGCAAACGGCCTCTGTCTGCCCGTAGCCTTCGACGATCTTCATCCCGGTCTTTTCCTCGAAGCTGGCAAAAAGCGGCACGGAAAGCGGGGCCGCTCCGCACAGGAGGAATTTCAGGGAGGAAATATCGGCGTCCGGATCCAGGTTGGCCAGCAGCATCGACAGCACCGTCGGCACAGCGGAAAAAAAGGCGCCCCGGTAGTGCTCGACGATGCGGAAAAAGTTCCGGATCACCCCGGGATCGCGGTATCCCCGGGGGCCCAGCAGCAGGATGTGCCCCCCGGTGGCCAGCGGCAGGGAGCCGGTGGCCGTGGTGGCGTTGACGTGAAACATCGGCAGCCCGCACATGAAGGTGTCACCCCGGCCCAGCCCGCTGAAACAGAGGTGGACCATCTCCACCATGCTGACCTCGTTGCCGTGGGTATGCGGCGCCAGTTTCGGCACCCCGGTGGTGCCGCCGGTGTGATAGATGGCGGCAATTTCGTCGCTGCCGATCTCGCGCCCGGAAAGCAGGTGGTCGGCGGGATAGCGGCCAACCATCTCCTCGTAGCCGTAAATGCCGGCGGCCTCGTCGCTCGGCCCCATGACCCGGACCACCGCCTTGAGGTCCGGCAGCTGGGGGCGGATTTTTTCCACCTTTTCCCAGATGTCGCTGCCCGGCGCCTCGCCGAGGGCAACCAGGATCCGGGTCCGGACATGGGCGCAGATGTCCCCGATAACCTCAGGGTTGAGCATGGGGTTGATTGGGTTGACGATGCCCGCCGCCTGGCCGCCCCAGAGGACAAAATGGGTCTGGGGCAGATTGGGCAGCAGGTAGGAAACCACGTCGCCCGCCCCCACCCCGAGGTCATGGAAAAAATTGGCCGTCCGGGTAACCTGGCCCAGAAAATCGGCATAGGAATAGGTGGTCGCCTCCCGGTAGGCATTGCCGTCGCGGAAAAAACTGAGGGCCGGCGCCTGGGGGTCGAGGCTGGCGCCGTGGCGAATCATATCGTAGGTGTTGCCGGCAGCCAGCCGTTCGGCAAGCGGAGTTTTTTCCAGCTCCTCGATTTCGGCCAGGGTCGCGATGCCAATTCTCATTTTTCCATCTCCACGGTAAATCCAAATTTTTCCACCGCCGGGCGCCCGCTTCGCCGGACGGCGGCCAATAGCCGGCGTCAAATGTACAAGCCACCGTTGCAGGAAATCACCTGGCCGGTGATGTAAGCCGCCTGGTCGCCGGCAAGAAATGCCACCAGCTCGGCAACCTCCCGCGGGCGGCCGGGACGGCCCAGGGGGATGCTTTTGATGAACGCTTCCCTGATCTCGGCGGGAATTGCCGCGGTCATCGGCGTATCAATGAATCCCGGGGCCACGGCATTGACGGTAACCCGGTAGCGGGCCAGCTCCCGCGCCAGGGTTTTGGTCATGCCGATGACCCCGGCCTTGGCGGCGGCGTAGTTGGCCTGCCCGATATTGCCGGTCAGGGCGGTTACCGAGGTCAGGCTGATGATTCGGCCGCCCTCCTGCTCCCGCATCATCAGCGCCGCCGCCCGGCTGCAGTAAAAAACCCCCTTGAGGTTGACATCGACCACCTGCTCCCACTCCTGGTCGCTCATGTTGGTCAGCAGGTTGTCCCGGGTGATGCCGGCATTGTTAACCAGGATGTCCAACCGTCCCCAGGCGGCTTGCACCTTGGCGAACATGTGGTCCACGTCCGCCCGCGAACCGACGCTGCCGGGGCAAACCAGCACCCGCCGGCCGCTGCCGGCCAGCTCGGCGGCCAGCGCCGCCGCCGCGTCAGCGTCAATGTCGTTGACGACGACGTCGGCGCCGTCCCGGGCCAGGATCAAGGCAATGGCCCTGCCGATGCCCCGGCCGCAGCCGGTGACCAGGGCGGTCTTGCCCGCCAGTGAATCAGCAGCCATTTCTTTTCTCTCCCGCCAAACTATTTTTTCCGCGCCTTGGGACCGCCCTTGATCATCATCTGCACCATTCCCTGGACGTTCCAGGAGGCCGGCTTCTGCCGCTGGGGAAATTCAATGAAAGAGCGGAGAAACTTGCCGATCACCTGCTGGGTGGGCACGATCAGGAAAACATGTTGGGTCAGCCAGCGGTCGTAGACGTTGGCGGTTTCCGCCTTTTCAAAGGGATCCATGCGCAGATCGAAAATCCTCGGCACCCGGTTGTAAACAAAGGGATCAATCCAGACGCTGACCCCCCCGGGGGTTTTCTGTTCGGCGAAGACAAATTTCCAGCGCCCGTGCCTGACCCCCAGAAACTGTCCCTCGTCACCGAAATAGAAAAACTCCTGCCGGGGGCTGTGCTGCACCTCGCCGGCCAGCAGGGGCAGGATGTTGTAACCGTCCAGGTGCACCTTGTAGGTCCTGGTCCCCAGCTTTTTCCCCTTGAGCAGCTCCTCCTTGATATGCGGCTCCCCCACCGCCGCCATCAGGGTCGGCACCCAGTCAAGGGCGGCGACGATCTCGTTGCAGGAAACCCCGGCCTTGACGCGGCCGGGCCAGCGAATGATGGCCGGCACCCGGAAGCTGCCCTCCCAGTTGGTGTTTTTCTCCCCCCGGAACGGGGTGGTGGCCGCGTCCGGCCACTCGCAGGCATGGGGACCGTTGTCGGTGGTGTAGATGACAATGGTATTGTCGGCAATCTGCAGCCGGTCAAGCAGGGCCAGCAGCTCGCCGACCATGGCATCGTGCTCGACCATGCCGTCGGCGTACTCGTTCAGCCCGGTCACTCCCCGGTGCTCCTTTTTCACGTGGGTATAAAAATGCATGCGGGTGGAATTGAACCAGGCAAAAAAGGGCTTGCCGGCCTTGTGGGCCCGTTCGATAAAATCAACGGTGGCAGCCAGGAATTCTTCGTCGACGGTTTCCATCCTCTTTTTAGTCAGGGGGCCGGTGTCCACGACCTTGCCGTCGGCGGTGGACTTGATAACCCCCCGGGGGCCGAATCTTTTGCGAAACTCGGGGTCCTTCGGGTAGTCCGGGTTTTCCGGTTCCTCTTCGGCATTGAGATGATAGAGATTGCCATAGAACTCGTCGAAGCCGTGGTTGGTGGGCAAAAACTTGTCCAGGTCGCCCAGGTGATTTTTGCCGAACTGGCCGGTCATGTAACCCAGGGGTTTAAGCATCTCCGCCAGGGTCGGATCCTCGGGCTGAATGCCCAGATCCTTGCCCGGCAGGCCGACCTTGGTCAGCCCGGTCCGCACCGGGCACTGGCCGGTGATGAAAGCGGCCCGGCCGGCGGTGCAGCTCTGCTCCCCGTAATAGTCGGTGAACGAGGTGCCCTCGTTGGCCAGGCGGTCGATGTTCGGGGTCTTGTATCCCATCATGCCGCGGTTGATGAAACTCAGGTTCCAATAACCGATATCATCGCCCATGATGACCAGGATATTGGGTTTATCGGTTTTGGCCCGGGCGCTGCCGGCAAATCCCGGGCCGGCAAGGGCAAGGATCACCGCCAGGCCGCAGCCCACCAAGGTTTTCAACCAACTGCAATGCTTCATTTTCCTGTCCTTTCACCCAAATTGTGCCGGTTTTGCTCTCAGGCCCAGGCCCGCCGGTAAAGTTCGGCAAAATCAGCCGGGGCGTAGGGCACGGGGTTGGCGCTGGTGCAGACATCGGCCGCCGCGTGCGCCACCAGCTCCGGAATGTCGGCCTCGTCAACCTTGACCCCGCAGCGTTCGGCCAGGGTGGTGATCTTGTCCGGCACCCCGATCTCGGCCATCAGGCTCCTGACTGCGGCGATAGCCGCGTCGGCGGCGGCTTCCGCCGTCATCCCGCTGGTGTCAACCCCCAGGGCGGCGGCAATTTCTGCCAGCTCCCCAACGATGGCGGGCCGGTTCTTTTCCATCACCAGGGGCAGCATGACGGCATTGGCATTGCCGTGGGGCAGGTTGTAGATCGCCCCCAGGGCATGGGCCAAAGAATGGACATTGCCCAGCTGGGCGCTGTTGAAAGCCAGGCCGGCGCAATACTGAGCCTGGCACATATGGTCCCGGGCCTCCAGATCGTCGCCGTTTTTCACCGCCCGGGGCAGGTAGACGGCAATATTTTTGATGGCGCTCAAGGCCAATCCCTGGGCGTAGGACGTCGTCAGCCTGGAGGTGTAAGCCTCGATGGCGTGGGTCAGGGCGTCCATGCCGGTGCCGGCGGTGATGTGCGGCGGCATGGAACGGGTGAGCAGCGGGTCATTGACGGCCACGATGGGCAGCAGCTTCGGGTCGGCGATCGGCGCTTTCAGGTGCCGCTCGGGATCGGAGATGACGGCGGCAAAAGTGGCCTCGGCCCCGGTTCCCGAAGTGGTGTTGACCGCCACCAGCACCGGCAGCGGCCGCCAGACGGCAAAAAGCCCCATGTAGTCAAGGATGCTGCCCGGATTGTTGACCATCACCCCGATGGCCTTGGCGCAGTCATGGGGACTGCCGCCGCCAAGGGAAATCAGGCAGTCGCACCCTTCCCGGCGAAAGACCGCCAGCCCCTCCTCGACGTTGGCCACCGTCGGGTTGGGCTGAGTGCCGTCATAGACGGCATAGGGAAAGAACTTGGCTTCCAGGGCCGCCTGCAGCTGGGTGAGCAGGCCGGCGGCCGCCACTCCTTTGTCGGTGACAATCAGGGGTTTTTTCAGCCCCATGGCCGCCAGGTTGTCGGGTACCAGCCGGTGACAGCCCGCGCCCATCAGGGCGATCGGCGGCGCAAAGGCCATCTTGGTGTCCCCCAGCATGGCGAGCACCACGCCGATGTGGTTGTGAACCTGGTCGAGAGTTGCCTCCGGAACGTCAAAAACCGTCTCGTGCGGCGGCAGCGGCTCCTTAGTCAGCCAGGCCGGCAGGCGGTCGTCGGCGCTGGTGAAGCCGGCCCGGCGGTTGAAATCCCGCTCCAGCCGCAGAACGCGGATGCCGAGGGCCGCAAAGGTATTCTCATTGAAGCCCAGGCCAGTGAAGGCGCTCATGGAATCCAGGATGTATTTGATCACTTCGGGCTTGTCGATGGACGCCATCCCCAGGAAAAGGCAGAAGCCGGTGGCATCGAAAGCGGCGGCGCTGATCTGGGCCACGGCCGACGGCAGCAGCTGGTTGTCGGCATCCAGGGGGTCGGAGGTGGGCTCCAGGCCGAACAAATGGTTGCCCAGGGTGAAGCCGGCCGTGTGATCGGCTCCCATGGTCGAGGTGGCGTAGGTCACCCCCATGCCCTTCATGGCCCGGGGATCGTAGGCAGCCATGGCTTGGCCCTTGACCACCGGCGCCCGCTCGACCTGGTAGTGCCTGGCCACCGCCGCCGTGCCGGCGCCGAGCAGGCGGCCTTTTTCCGTCCCCTGTCCAATCTCCTGCAACAGGTCGATGACGCCGGTGGCGTCGCCGAACTCGAGCACGCCGGCTTCCATCAACACGCCCATGGTGCAGCCGGTCTCCATGGTGTCCAGGCCGAAATCGTCGTTCAGCCGGTCAATCCGGGCCAGGGCGTCGAGGTCGGCAATGCCGCAGTTGCCGCCGTGGGCCCAGAGGGTTTCATACTCCGGCTGTTTGGTCACGTAATCGCCGTTCTCGTCGGTGAAAATGCCGGAACATTTTATCTGACAGCCGCTGTGGCAGCCGTGCGTCGCCGCCCCGGGACCGCCGCGCTGCTCTTCCAGGGCCGCCAGGGTGCTGCCATTGATGGCCGTCGCCTGGTCAAACCGGCCCCGGGAAAAGTTGTAGGCGGGAAAACAGCCGGCCTGGTTGGTGATATCCATCAGCATGGCCGTGCCGTAGGCCGGCAGGCCCTGACCGGTCATTTCGGAAGCGCGCACGGCGGCCGCCAGTTGACGGTTGGCTTCCCGGAACGCCTCGGAATCGGCCGGCTGGCGCGGCGAAGTGCCTTCCGGGTCGACAACAATAACCTTGATTCCTTTGGCCCCCATCACCGCCCCGACGCCGCCCCGGGCCGCGTGCCTGGTAGGCCGGAATTCCCCGTCGGTGAAAGCCACTGTCGAGTTGCTGAATCCTCGCTCCCCCGCTGGACCGATGCTGATCATCGCCACCCGCTCGCCGTACACTTCCTTAATCCTGGCGGCCAGCTCGTAGTTGCCCAACAGCCGATACTCGTTGCACAAGGTAATGCGCACCCCGTCCCTGCCGATGAAAACCTGGTAAAGATCATCGCTTTGCCGCTCCCCTTCCAGCACCACGGCGGCATAGCCCAGCCGGGCCAGGTACTGGGAAGCCTGGCCGCCGGCGTTGGCTTCCTTGATGCCGCCGGTCAGGGGGCTCTTGCAGCCAACGGAGATGCGGCCGGAAGTGGTGGCAGCCGAACCGCTCATCATGCCCGGGGCCAGGACCAGCTTGTTTTCCGGCCCCAGGGGATCGCACAAGGGCGGCACCTCCTCCCAGACCAGGGTTGAAGTCAGGGCCCGCCCTCCCAGGCCCGCGTAGCGGCCCACCGGGCTGACGGCTGCCGCCGGGCCGCCGGTGGCGCTCACGTCGATGCGCAAAATATTTTCCATTTTTCTTCCCCCTTTAGTATGGGTTGATCAAAACAAGCAAACAACCATGCCCCGGTGTGCCGCTAGCGCCGGCTGCCGGCACACCGAAAAAATCTTCTCTGCTGCCAGGAAACGCCGCCTGGAGCAGCCGCTGGTCTTGGCAGGGCGGCTGCACCACTGCGTCAAGTCCAGGAAAAAACATTTTTTTACCCTTTTTTACCCATCCCCATCGCTGTAATCCGGTCAAGAAAACAACAGACAGGATTGATTATTACAGAATTTATAATAACATTCTACCAAAAAATGACCGCCGCGGGGAGCTTCCTAGATCCAGCGTCATTCATCCCCGGAGGTCAAGTTCCCCACGCCGCTAGCCCGCCATCAGCACCTTGCCGATGGTCATGATCTCGGCTTCCTTGGTGCCCTCGTAAAGCTCGAGGATCTTGGCGTCGCGGTAGAATTTCTGGACCTTGTATTCTT
>JAFDMG010000052.1 GCA_019306045.1 Deltaproteobacteria bacterium
GTCGTTCTGCTGATGGAACACGAGGTGCCGCGGCATCCCCTGATCCGCCTGTTGTTCTACATCCGCATCTATTCCATGGGTTCCGGGGACGCCCGGGAATTCATCGACGGCGGCACCGCTTTCCTGGAAAAGCTCTTTCCCGTGGTGGAGCTGCGCCACTCGCCTTCCGGCAAAAGCAAGCTTTTTCTCTGTCGCCGACGGGAGCCGCGGCCATGAACGCCGAACTGTCCTGGCTTTCCTACCTGCTGCTTTTTTCTTTCGGGGTCATGGCCGGCACGGTGAACGTCATTGCCGGCGGCGGCTCTTTCCTGACCATGCCCCTGCTGATCTTCCTGGGCCTGCCGCCGACGGTGGCCAACGGCACCAACCGGGTCGGCATCCTGCTGCAGAACGTGGCGGCCGTCTGGGGCTTCCACCGCCACCAGGTGATCGACTGGCGCTATTTGCTCTGGGCCGCCCTGCCGGCTACCGTCGGCGCCCTCCTCGGCGCCTGGGGGGCGGTGGTCATCGGCGAGCAGGCGTTCAAGAATTTCCTCGCCCTGATCATGATCGTCGTCACCCTCTGGACCCTCTGGGACCCGCTCAAAGGGATGAAAAGTACCACCGCCACCGGCGACCGACCGCCGCGGGTCTGGCTGCTGGCCGGCGGTTTTTTCCTGGTGGGCATCTACGGCGGTTTTGTCCAGGCCGGGGTCGGCTTCCTGGTGCTGGCGACCACCACCCTGGCGGGGCTCGACCTGGTGCGCGGCAACGCCGTCAAAGTGCTCAGCATCCTGATCTACACTTTTATCGCCCTCGGCATTTTCGCCTGGCAGGGCAAGGTGGACTGGGTTCTGGGGCTGGTGCTGGCGGCGGGTACCGTTCTCGGCAGTCAGCTGGGGGTGCACCTGACGGTGCTCAAGGGTCACCGCTGGATCAAGAAAGTGGTTACCGTGATGGTCATTCTGCTGGCGGTCAAACTGCTGCTGATGCGGATCAACGGCTAGGCAAGGTGCCGGAAAACCAGGGCGGTGCGGGTCGGCAGGTAGAGGCTCAGGCAGTGGTTCCGACCGCCGCCGGCCGGCAGGGTTAGGTGTTCCTCGGCGGCCGGCAGGCGCTGGTGGCCGCCGAATGCCGCCCGGTCGCTGTCGAGAATGAGCCGGTAGCGGCCCGGCGGCGCCGGAAAGCGGTAGTGGTTGTGGGAAATCCGGGGGTGGAAGTTGAAGGCGAACAGCAGGCCGGCGCGGCGGAAGATGATTACCTTGTCGTCGTTGTGTTCGTGAAGCAGCTGGATGTCCTGCCGTTCCAGCAGGTAAAATTTCCCCGCCAGCCGGATCATCTCCTGGTCGAAGGCCGCCAGCTGGTGGTAGCGCAGGGCGGGATCGTCCCGCAGGCGCCACTGCCGGCGGGCATAGTGGTAGGACCAGTTGTTGCCCTCCCGGGGGAAGTCGATCCATTCCGGATGGCCGAACTCGTTGCCCATGAAGTTGAGGTAGCCGTGGCCGGCGGTGGCCAGGGTGATGAGGTAGATCAGCTTGCGCAGGGCGATGCCCCGGTCCACCGCCAGGTGGGGGTCGTCGACGCGCATGTGGTTGTAAATGGCCGCCCCGATGAGGCGGAAGATCAGGGTTTGGTCCCCCACCAGGGCCTGGTCGTGGGATTCGGCGTAGCTGATGCTTTTCTCCCCCGGCCGCCGGTTGTTGAGTTCATGCCATAAATGGCCCATGGGCCACTGCTCGTCCGGCGTTTCCTTGGTCAGTTTAATCCAGTAGTCCGGCACTCCCATGGCGTAGCGGTAGTCGAAACCGACGCCGCCGTCGTCGACGGCCACTGCCAGCCCCGGCAGGCCGCTGACCTCCTCGGCCATGGTGATCGCTGTCGGCTTCACCTCGTGGATCATCTGGTTGGCCAGGGTGAGATAGGCGAGGGCGTCCTCGTCCAGGTGGTCGTCGAAATAGTCGTCGTAGGAGGTGAAGGCCCGGCCCAGGCCGTGATGGTCGTAAAGCATGCTGGTGACGCCGTCGAAGCGAAAGCCGTCGAAACGGTACTCGTCGAGCCAGAAGCGGCAGTTGGAGAGCAGGAAATGGAGCACTTCCGGCTTGCCGTAGTCAAAACAGCGGGAGTCCCAGGCCTGGTGGTAGCCCCGGGGGCCGGCGTGAAAATACTGGTACTCGGTGCCGTCGAAACGGCTCAGGCCCTCGATTTCATTGCGCACCGCGTGGGAGTGCACCAGGTCCATGACCACCGCCAGCCCCAGGCCGTGGGCGGTGTCCACCAGTTCCTTGAGATCGTCCGGGGTGCCGAAACGGGAAGAGGCGGCGAAAAAGTTGGCCACGTGGTAGCCGAAGGAGCCGTAGTAGGGGTGTTCCTGGACGGCCATTAGCTGCACGGTGTTGTAGCCGGCGGCGGCAATCCGGGGCAGGATGCGGCGGCTGAATTCCCGGTAGGTGCCGATGCGGGCCTCTTCCTGGGCCATGCCCACGTGGGCTTCATAGATCAGCAGGCCGCCGTCCGGCGGCCGGAATTCCTCTTGGCGCCATTCATAGGGCCGCTCCGGCTGCCACACCTGGGCGTTGAAAATCAGGGTTTCGGGGTCCTGAACCACCCGGCGGGCGTAGGCCGGCAGTCGGTCGCCGCCGCCGCCCGGCCAGCGAAGGTGCAGGCGGTAGAGACTGCCGTGCCCCAGGGCCGCTGCCGGCAGCCGCAGCTCCCAGTCGCCCCGCTCGTTCAGCCGCTGGAGGGCGAAGGCGGCATCCACCCGCCAGTGGTTCAGTTCTCCCAGCAGGTAGATTTCGCTGGCGTTGGGCGCCCATTCCCGGAAAACCCACTCGTCCTCCAGGAAATGGAGGCCGTAAAAAAGATGGCCGGCGGCGAAATCCCCGAGGGATCGCGGGCCGCCGGCCAGGAGCCGTTGCCGGGTGGCGGCGACTTTGGCCAGCCGCCGCCGGATGATCGGTTCGTAGGGCTGCAGGTAAGGGTCGATAGCCAGCAGGCGGGTGCTTTTATCCGTGCTCATGCTGCCGACTCCTGGGCGCAACCGTTATTTCGGCTGGTTGGCCGGCTGGCTTTTCCTCAGACTCTCGATAATTTGGGGAATTCGCTGGGAGAGCTTGCTTTGGGGGTCGGCCGCCGCTGCCTGCTGCAGGTTTTTGATTCCCCGCTCCAGGTCGTGTTTGCCCCGCAGGCAGATGTTGGCTTTGAACAGGTAGAGCTGCTGGCGGGCCTTGGGGGTCAGCTGCTGGTCGTTTTTCAGCAGCTCGTCGAGCTGGGCCAGGGCTTTGTCGTAGTCGCGGGTTTTCCGCAGCCCCTCCTCGATGGGCGCCACCTTGAAGTAGATTTCGTATTTGCCTTTCAGCCCCGCCTTGTTGTCGGCGTCCAGTTCGACAATCTCTTTCATCAGCGGCTTCCGGTCGCCCGGCAGCTTGTTCTCGCTCATGATGGTCAGCGCCTGGTCAAGGAGCCGGGCCTTTTCCAGTCCCTGGGCTTTCTCGGCCTTTTTCAGCACCTCGTCCAGCTTCTGCTTGCCGGCCCGCAACTGCTGCAGGTGTTTGAGGTAGGCCTCGACGCCGCCCTGCTGGTAGCCGGTCCGGGCGTAGACCTGGCCGCCGGCGTCGGCCAGCAGCACGGTGGGATAGCCCTTGATCTTGAATTTTTTGGCCATTTGCTGGTTGGTCTTCCGGAGCTTTTCGTCCTGCTTCTTGTTCTTGGGGAAGTCGAAGTTGACCAGGACAAAATTCTGCTGGACTTTCTTGAGGAAATCTTCATGGGAGAAGACTTCCTCGTCCAGCTTTTTGCACCAGTGGCACCAGTCGGAGCCGGAAAAGAACATCAGGATGTCCTTGTGTTCCTTCTTGGCCTGGACCTTGGCGGCCTCCAGGTCGGTGAGCCAGGGCGTGGCCGCGGCGGCCGGGAGGCAGAAACTCAAGGCCAGGATCAGGGCGAAAAGACAGGTAAGGGTTTTACGCATGCTGTTTTTCCTTTTCTCTAAATGGTTGAAGCGGTCGTCCGGCAGGAAAAGAAGCCCCTGCGGGGACGGGAAATTCCATGGCAAGGCGGAATAATAGCACTTTCGGGGGGCAAGTGGAAAGGAAAATTATGCCCCTTCCTCCCGCTTGGCGGCGAAATCGTGGTTGATCAGCGGCCGCTGGAGCATTTTCTCGTAGAGGTCCATGTACTGGCGGGCCGAGGTGGCGTGGTTGAAGGTGGCCACGCTTTCGGTCATGATCCGCCGCAGTTGCCGGTTCCGGGTTGCGATGGGCAGGTGGTAGAAATTCATGGCCTGTTCCATAGCCCAGAAAAGCCCCTGGGAGTCGTAGTACTTGAACAGGAAGCCGTTGCCGCGGTCGTGGTCGGGGTCGAGGTGGACCACCGTGTCGTGGATGCCGCCGGTGTCGTGGGCCACCGGCAGGGTGCCGTAGATCGGCCCGATCATCTGGGGCAGGCCGCAGGGTTCGAAACGGGAAGGCATGAGCAGGAAGTCGGCGGCCCCGTAGGCCAGCCGGGACAGGTGCTCGTCGAAGTTGCAGACTGCTACCCGGTTGTGAAACTGGTGGAAATTGACGATGTCCCGGAAATGCTGCTGGAATTCGCCGTTGGCAACGAAAACCACCTGCAGCTTGTCCTCCCAGTAGCGGGAAACCACCCGGTAGAGAATGTCGGCCAGCAGCTGGCAGCCTTTCTGCACTGGGTCGAGGCGGGAGGGCCAGAAAAAAAGCGGCGCCTTTTCGTCCTGGAGCAGGCCGAGGGCTTCCTGCAGAAAGAGCTTGTTGTCGCGCTTGGCCTGGCTGAAGCTGGTATGGTCATAATTGACGTGCAGTTCCGGGTCGGTGGCCGGGTTGTAGGAGGGGTCGGGGGCGTTGAGAATGCCGACCGCGCACCCGGCCCGCCACTTGTTGGTCAGCTCCCGGCGCAGGGGCGGCTCGATAAATTCGTGCCAGCCGTCGATGATCTCCCGCAAAAAGGTCGGGCTGACGGTGTTGACGAAGTGGGCGGCGAAGACGCCGCTGGTGAGGAAGTCCACCGGGTTGTTTTCCCGGGTTTCCTCGTAATTCCAGCACATGCGCTCGAAGTAAAGGTTCTGCCAGAAGTCGGCGGTGTCGATGCCCCGGTCCTCGATGTGGGCCATGGTGGTTTTTACCGTGTGGATGTTGTGGATGGTGAACAGGCAGGGGATGCCGTTGCGCCTGGCCATGGCCGGCACCAGGCCGGTCATCCAGTCGTTGCAGTGCACCAGGTCGGGCTGCACCCGGGGGATGATGTTGTTGATTACCTCCCGCTGAAAAGCCAGGCTGATGTGCAGGTTTTCCCAGCCGTAGTTGGAATAGACCTGGCTGCGGTAATAGAAGGCCCGGTCCTCGGCCAGATGCAGCCGTTCCTCCGGCACCCGCTCCCGGATGGTGTGCCACTCGTGGCGCAGGGGCGGCGGCAGCTGGTGGTTGAACATGGCCCGGTAGTCGGGCAGGGCCACGTGAACGTCGGCGCCCAGGTCGAAAAGGGCCGAGATCAGGGCGGCGGAAACGTCGGCCAGGCCGCCGGCCTTGGCGGTCAGGTGGTTGGCAATGTTGCCCATGCCATTGGGCAGATAGGTGACCTCGGGGGTAACGATCAATACCCGGGGATTGCGGTTGCTGGCTGACATCGGGTTCTCCTCGGCGCCGGCGGCGGGGTCCTGCCGGCGGCCGCTTGCGCTACGCCCAGGTAATGAAATCCGGGTCGAATTTCAGCAGTTCGTCGCCGGCCGGGGTTATCCGGGCGGTGAAGCCGTAGCGGCCGGCAACTTCACACTCGATGGTGCAGGCGTAAAGATAGCGGCCGTCGCCCAGGTTCTCCCGCACCTCCATGATCTCGGTGAAGCCGGGGTGAATCCGGTCCAGGGACTGCAGGGGGCCGTAATAGAGTTCGACGGCCACCTCCTCCGGCTGCAGTTCTCCCAGGAAAGCTTCGGCGGTGACCTCCACCGTCTCGCCGACCACTAAAGAGCCGCTTCGCTGCCGCACCGGTGGTTTGATGCTCAGCTGGTGCCAGAGGCGGTGCAGCCGCTGGTGGCGGGCCAGCAATTCCCGGGCTTCTCGGCCCCGGTCGGCCACCAGGCCGTCGTGCCTGGCGGCAATCGGCAGGTAGAACCGCTGCTGGTATTCGTTGACCATGCGGATGCTGCAGAAATCCCGCATGGCCATTTTCATCGATTCTTTCATCATTTTTATCCACCGGGTGGGGGTGGTGCCGTCCTTGCGCTCGTAGAAGCAGGGAATGACGTCATTTTCCAGGATGTTGTAGAGAGCCTGGCTTTCCACCATGTCCTGGTAGTGGGGGTCGTCGTATTCCTCGCCGCGGCCGATGCGCCAGCCCCGGTCTTCCCGGTAGCCTTCACACCACCAGCCGTCCAGGACGCTGAAATTGAGCACGCCGTTGATGGCCGCCTTCATGCCGGAGGTGCCGCAGGCCTCGTAGGGCCGCCGGGGGGTGTTGAGCCAGACGTCGCAGCCCCTGACCAGGTAGCGGGCGATGTTGATGTCGTAGTCTTCCAGGAAAACCACCCGGTGGCGGACGGCGGGGCGGTTGGCGAACTCGATGATCCGCCGGATCAGTTCCTTGCCCTCGTTGTCTTTCGGGTGGGCCTTGCCGGCAAAAATGAACTGCACCGGCCGGGTGGGGGAGTTGATCAGCGCTTCCAGGCGGTCCGGATCCTGGAACAACAGGGTGGCCCGCTTGTAGGTGGCGAAGCGGCGGGCGAAGCCGATGGTGAGGATGTCCTGGTCGAGCACCGACTCGGCATACTCCATGATTGACTTGGGGGCGTTGCGCTGCTCGTACTGTTTGATCATCAGCCGCCGGCAGGTGGTGATCAGGCGGGAGCGGCACATCTGGTGGGCGTTCCACAGCTCCTCGTCGTAGATCTCGTCGATCTTGTCAACGACGCTCTCCGTGGTCGGCTGCAGGTGCCATTCGGGACCGAGATAGTTTTCAAACAGGCGGAAATTCTGGTGCGAGATCCAAGAGGTGATGTGGATGCCGTTGGTGACGTGGGTGATGGGGATTTCATCCTCCGGCCGGCCCGGCCAGGCGTGGGCCCACATGCGGCGGGCGACCTTGCCGTGCAGTTCGCTGACGCCGTTGTGGTACTGGGAGAGGCGCAGCCCGAGGATGGACATGGAAAAAGGGGCCTCGGGCCCGGCGCCGGGTGACTGCCCGAGGGACAGGATTTCCTCCACCGCCGTTCCCAGCTTGGCGGCCACCGGTTCCAGGTAGGGGCGCACCATGTGGGCCGGAAATTCGTCGTGGCCGGCGGCCACCGGCGTGTGGGTGGTGAACACGGTCGTCCGGGGCACAATTTCCATGGCCGTGGACAGGTCGACCTGGTGGGTCCGCATGCAGTGGGCCAGGCGGGCCAGGACGCTAAAGGCCGAATGGCCTTCGTTCATGTGGCAGATCTTGGCGTTGATTCCCAGGGCGTTCAGGGCCCTGATGCCGCCGATGCCCAGCAGGATTTCCTGGGCCAGGCGGATGCGCATTTCACCGTCGTAAAGCTTGGAAGTGATGTTGCGGATCTCCGGCGGATTTTCCGGGATGTTGGTGTCCAGCAGGTAGAGGGCAATTCGGCCGACCCTGACCTGCCAGACCCGGGCCCGGATTTCCCCCTCGGGACCGCTGACCGCGATCCTGACCTCTTCGCCGGCCTGGTTGCGGGCCGTGTGGATCGGCAGGTAAAAAAGATCGGTTTCCAGGTAGCCTTCCTGCTGCCAGCCGTTCTGGTCCAGATACTGGTGGAAGTAGCCGTGCCGGTAGAGAAGGCCGACGGCCACCAGGGGCAGGCAGAGATCGGAAGAGGCTTTCAGATGGTCGCCGGCCAGCACCCCGAGGCCGCCGGCGAACAGGGGCAGACTCTCGTGGATGCCAAACTCCATCGAAAAATAGGCGATGCAGTTTTTCTCCTTGTAGGGAGTCTGGCTGAAATCCTGGGGTGCTTCCACTTCGCGCTGGTAGGCTTCCTCCACCCGCTGCAGGTGGGCGAGAAAACTTTCGTCGGCGGCCAGTTCCTCCAGGCGCTCCTGGCTGACCATGGTGGAGAACAGCAGGGGATTGCCGTGGCTTTCGTCCCAGCGGCGCGGGTCGATGCGGCGGAAAAGCTCCACCGCATCCCGCTGCCACGACCACCAGAGGTTGCGCGACAGGGTGACCAGGAAAGAGAGGGAAGCGGGAACCTTGGGAAAGACGCTGAAAGTTTTGATCGTACTCATGGATGACACCTTAAACCGGCGGACCGTGTACTGCTGCCGGGAAAATAAAAAGTGAATTTTTCGCTGCCCGCCGGCGCTTGTAGATGCCGGGAGCAGCCGCCGGCTGCATCGCCGGACGCAAAAATTACAAATATCATATTTGCCCCGGGCCTGCCACTATTTTCCCCGTTCGGAAGTTGGCGTTGTCGGGGCCGGCGGGATGCCGGCCGGGCTTTTGACTTCCTCCGGTCGGCGCGGGACCTTTTAGGTTCCCGCGAGAAACCCGGGCTCGACATTTATGGCGAAAACCGCCCGGTGATTGTCGATTTCCGTCGGCGTCCGGTCGGCACTGTCCGCTAAGATGTGCTGTGATTATAATTAGTTAGCGAGAAAATAAAGAGGTGGCATGGAACTTGATTGTTTCTGGCTGCAGGAAAGATGGCCATCAACTTTTCAATCATGCAACCACAAAGGAAAGGAGCAAAAAAATGCTTGCTAAAACCTGTACACGGAGTCTTCTGCTCATGCTGGCGGCGGTGCTGCTGGCTGCCCCGGCACTGGCCGCCGGCGATCATCACGGTGCCGGGGCCGCCAACTTTCGTCACGGCCTTGGTCCCCAGGAGTATCATTTCAGCGTCGATATCTCCGACGATGTTTTTGTCAACCAGCATCGTTTCCGGGAAATCACCGGCGGGATGAACTTCGTCGACGACAACGGAGACGGCATCTGCGATCTGGCCCAGGACAGCGGTCTTTTCCAGGCGCTTGGCTTGGGACCGTTCGTGGATGAAAACGAGGATGGCATCTACGATGGCTTCCAGACCCGGAACGCCTACCGGGCTCTGGGGATGAACAACTTTGTCGATGCCGACGGCGACGGGTTGTGTGACAATTATGAAGCCGTGCCGGTTGCCGAAGGGCAGTAAAGCCGGCAGTGAAATTGGTTGCTGTCGGGGACGGCGGCTGTCCCCGGCGCTTCCTTGACTTAGGAAGCGGCCGACAGCCCGGCAACAACCGGGCTGCCGGCTGCTCCTGGTTCCCTGCCGGGGGGTGGTCGGAAAAAGGAGATTTTTGCGGCTGGCGAAGCCGGGGCGATCATGGTAAAATAAGCCCCGGTTGCCGGCGGGATGTTTGGGCGCCGG
>JAFDMG010000053.1 GCA_019306045.1 Deltaproteobacteria bacterium
CTCATCGTAGCTGGGAAAAAGCTTCTTGGCCGGTGACTCGGCGGCCCGTTCATCCTTTTTCGGCGCCGGCGGTTTTTTGCTTTCCTTGACCGGCTTTTTCTTGATTATGCTTTCACCCATGGGGCGCCGCCGCACTTCTTTTTTGGGCGCCGCCGGCTTCTTGACCGCCGTTTTGCGGGGTGCCGTTTTTTTGGCCGCCGGCTTCGGCGGAACGGCCGGCCGCGGCTTGGGCTGGGGTTTGGGAATGGCGACCACCGGCTTGCCGGGCTGGTTTTCCAAATCCGGGCCGGAACCCGGCGGCAGCTTGTCCGGCTGGGTCTCTTTTTTTACCCGCTGGTTGCGGTCCGCCAGCAGGCGGCTTTTGGGCGGCTTGATCTTGGCCTTGGGTTTCTTTGGCTGCCGCGGCAGCTCGATGATGCTTACCGGGATCGGTTCTTTTTTCTGCTGCTGCCGGAGGATTTTGTCCAGGTTGACCACCGGCGTCCAGCGGCGGTAGTGGAAAAAAATCGCCAGGTGGAAGAGCAGGGAAAGGATGAGAAAGAAGATGATCGTATGGTCTTTTCGGTCAAGCAAAGCATTATCCGTCCGGCAAACGCGGGTCGGGCGGCCGGCAGGGATGCCGGCGGCCAAAAGCGGAGAAATCCACCGCCTGTTTGTACCCCATTGCCCCCCAATAGTCAAGTTGAGCGGCCGGCCGCGCCCCCTTGCCGGCGCCGTGATTGCGGGTTGATAAATTGGCGGTTATGGGCTACAACGAATGAATGGCGGCTGAAGGCACGACGACCGCTGCCGCCCCGGTGCGGCAGGCATTCACCCGGTACCTGAACGGCGAGCGGAGATTTTCCGCCCATACGCTGCGGGCCTATGGCCGGGACCTCGATTTCCTGGGCCTTTTCCTGCAGCGGCATTTCGGCCTGGAGCCGGGAGATGACCGGACCTGGCTGCGCGTGCGGGAAGAGCAGCTGCGGGCTTTCCTGCGCCACCAGCTGGAGGGCCGCAGCCGGGCCACCGTGGCCCGGCGCCTGGCCACCATCAAGTCGTTCTTTGCCTTCTTGCAGAAACGGGGCTGGCGCCCGGACAACCCGGCCGACCTGCTGGCAACGCCCCGGCAGGGCAAAAGGCTGCCAACCCACTTCGAAATCGAGGAGATTGACGCCCTGCTGGCGGCGATTCCCACCGTGGACCTGGCCGGTAAGCGGGACCGGGCGATCATCGAGCTGCTCTACGCTTCCGGCATGCGGGTGGCGGAGTTGACCGCCCTTGATGTCGGCAGCGTCGATTTCCTCGCCCGGGTGATCCTGGTGCGGGGCAAGGGGGACAAGGAGCGCCTGCTGCCCCTGGGCAGCGAGGCGGCCCGCTGGCTGCGGACGTACCTGGACGAACGGCGGCTGGCCGGCGGCGCCCGGACCGTCGGGCCGGAGGCCCCCCTGTTTGTCAACAACCGCGGCGGCCGGCTGACGGCCCGGTCGGTGGCCCGCCTGCTGCGCAAATACCTGGCGGCGGCCAGGCTGTACAAGGCGTATTCGCCCCATTCCCTGCGGCACTCTTTCGCCACCCACCTGCTGCAGAACGGGGCCGACCTGCGCAGCATCCAGGAACTCCTGGGGCACAGCAGCCTGTCCACCACCCAGCGCTACACCCACCTGGACGTGCAGCGGCTGGTGGAAGTATACGACCGGGCCCATCCCCTGGCCGGGGAAGCCCGGGAGAACGATGAGCAAAAGCCACGAGGAGAATAAAATGTTCAAGGGAACCACCATCCTGGCGGTCCGCAGCGGCGGCGTGCTGGCCTTCGGCGGCGACGGCCAGGTGACCATGGGGGAGACGATCATGAAGCACGGGGCCCGCAAGGTCCGCTGGCTTTTTGACCACCAGGTGCTGGCCGGTTTTGCCGGTTCCACCGCCGATGCCTTCACCCTCTTTGAGCGCTTCGAGGAAAAACTGAACCTGTTCAACGGCAACCTGACCCGGGCCGCAGTGGAGATGGCCAAGGACTGGCGCATGGACAAGATGCTCCGCCGCCTGGAGGCCCTGATGGTGATCGGCAACGAGGAGAACACCCTGGTGCTTTCCGGCAACGGCGACGTTATCGAGCCGGACGACCAGGTGGTGGCCATCGGTTCCGGGGCGCCGTACGCCGAGGCCGCCGCCCGGGCCCTGGTGCGGCACAGCCAGCTGCCGGCGGCGGAGATCGTCCGCGAAGCCCTGGAAATCACTTCCGGCATCTGCATCTACACCAACAACCAGTACGTGATCGAAACCCTGGAGCTTGCCGCTGAAGCTGAAAAGGATAAGGAGAAGGAATAGATGTCCACCCTGACGCCCCGCGAGATCGTCGCGGAACTGGATAAATACGTGGTCGGCCAGGATGACGCCAAGCGGGCAGTGGCCATTGCCCTGCGCAACCGCTGGCGGCGGCAGCAGGTGCCGGCCGAACTGCGGGACGAGATCGCCCCGAAGAACATCATCATGATCGGCCCCACCGGGGTCGGCAAAACCGAGATCGCCCGCCGGCTGGCGAAGCTGGCCCATTCCCCCTTCATCAAGGTGGAGGCCTCGAAATTCACCGAGGTCGGCTACGTGGGCCGGGACGTGGAATCCATCATCCGCGACCTGATGGAACTGGCGATTACCATGGTCAAGGCGGAGGAAACCGCCAGCGTGCGCCACAAGGCCAAGGCAGTGGCCGAGGAGCGGCTGCTGGACATCCTGCTGCCGTCGCCGCGCCCCCAGGCGGAGACCTCTTCCCTCGACGATGACGACGAGGGACAGGCGATCGGCGTCATTGCCCTGCCGGCGGACAACGAGGCCCAGAACAAGACCCGGGAGAAGCTGCGCTACCTGTTCCGCACCGGCAAGCTGGACGACCGGCTGGTGGAGATCGAGGTCAGCGAGCGGTCGACGCCGGTGGTGGAGATCTTTTCCGCCGCCGGCATGGAGGAGATGGACATCAACCTGCGGGACATGTTCGACAACCTGCTGCCCCAGAAAACCCGCAAGAAAAAGGTCAAGGTGCCCGAGGCCTACCAGTTTCTCGTCGACCAGGAGGCCCAGCGGATGGTGGACATGGACAAAGTGGTCAGCGAGGCCAAAAAGCGGGTGGAGCAGAACGGCATCGTTTTCCTGGACGAGATCGACAAGGTGGTCGGCCGGGAAGGGGGCTCCGGCCCCGACGTTTCCCGGGAGGGGGTGCAGCGCGACCTGCTGCCCATCGTCGAGGGCTCCTCGGTCAACACCAAGTACGGCATCATCAAGACCGACCATATTCTTTTCGTGGCCGCCGGTGCCTTTCACGCCGTCAAGCCGTCGGACCTGATTCCCGAACTCCAGGGCCGCTTTCCCATCCGGGTGGAGCTGGATTCCCTCGACAAGGAGGATTTCATCAAGATCCTGCAGGAGCCGCGCAACGCCCTGATCAAGCAGTACGTCGAACTGATGAAAACCGAGAACGTCACCCTGGAAATTACCCCCGCCGCCATCGAGCAGATTGCCGAGATTGCCTGCTACGTCAACGAAAACCACGAAAATATCGGCGCCCGGCGGCTGCACACCATCCTGGAGCGGTTGCTGGACGAGGTTTCCTTCAATGCCTCCGAGATGAGCGGGGTGACGGTCACCATCGATGAAAACGAGGTCAAGCGGAAGCTGGACGACGTGGTGGAGGACGAGGACCTCAGCCGCTACATTCTCTAATCGCCCCGACCGCCCCGGCGGTTTTAACCCTGACACGGGAACGCAGATGGAAACCCTGATCCATAAAGCCCAGATCCTCATCGAGGCCCTGCCCTTCATCCGCAGCTTCTACGGCCGGACCTTCGTCATCAAGTACGGCGGCCATGCCATGGTTGACGAGGAACTGCAGACCTCCTTCGCCCAGGACGTGGTGCTGCTCAAGTTCATCGGCATCAACCCGGTGATCGTCCACGGCGGCGGCCCGCAGATCGGCGAAGTCCTCGAGCGGATGGGCATCGAAAGCTCCTTTGTGCACGGCATGCGGGTCACCGACCAGGAAACCATGGACGTGGTGGAGATGGTGCTGGTCGGCAAGGTCAACAAGATGATCGTCAACCTGATCAGCCGCCAGGGAGGCAAGGCCGTCGGCCTCAGCGGCAAGGACGGCGGTCTGCTGCAGGTGGAAAAACTGCTCATGTACGACACCCCCAAGGCGGACCGGCCGCCGGAGATCATCGACATCGGCAAGGTCGGCAGGGTGCACAAGGTCAATCCGGCGGTGCTCACCGCCCTCGACAACTCCGGCTTCATCCCGGTGATCGCCCCGGTGGGGGTTGACGTGGCCGGGGAGACCTACAACGTCAACGCCGACCTGGTGGCCGGCGCCGTGGCTGCGGCCCTGAAGGCGGAAAAGCTGCTGCTGCTCACCGACGTCGCCGGGGTCAAAGACGGCGAGGGCCGGCTGCTGTCCTCCCTGCACCGGGGCCTGGTGGAGGCGATGATCGCCAGCGGCGAGATCAAGGGCGGCATGCTGCCCAAGATCAACTGCTGCCTCGAAGCCCTGGCCGCCGGGGTGAAGAAGGCTCACATCGTCGACGGCCGCCTGGCCCACTGCCTGCTGCTGGAAATCTTCACCGAGCACGGGGTCGGCACCGAGATTCTCATCTGAGCCGGCGCCGCGCCCATGACCGACTTCCAACGCGCTGCCCCCCTGGTCATCCCCTGCGCCCGGGGCATCGTGCCTTTCCTGCAGGTGGAGCTGCGGGACCTGGGGCTGCCAGTGACCGCCGCCGGCGCCGCCAGCGTCAGCAGCCGGGGCACCCTGGTGGACGCCATGCGGCTCAACCTCCATTGCCGCACTGGGCAGCACGTCTACTACCAGCTCGACGATTTTCCGGCCGCCGACCAGCAGGAGCTTTACCGCCGCCTGGTGGCCTTCCCCTGGGAAAAGTATTTTTCTCCCGACGTCTACCTTTCCGTCAGTTCGACGGTCAACAACCCCACCATCCGCGACGGCCGCCTGGCCAACCTCAAAGCCAAGGACGCCATCGTCGACCGGCTGCGGCGCCACTACGGCCGCCGGCCCGATTCCGGCCCCGGCCGCCACGGGGTGGTGGTCCATCTCTACTGGCAGGGGCGGCGGTGCCATCTCTACCTCGACACCTCGGGTGAATCCCTGGCCCGGCGCGGCTACCGCCTCGAGGGCGGCCGGGCCCCGCTCCAGGAAACCCTGGCGGCGGCCATTGCCCTGGCCGCCGGCTGGGACGGCCGGGGAGCCCTGGTCAACCCCATGTGCGGCAGCGGCACCCTGATTATCGAGGCGGCCATGCTGGCCCGCCGGCAGGCGCCCGGCCTGGGGCGGCGGCATTTCGCTTTCATGCACTTGCGGGGTTTTCCCCGCCGCCAGTGGCGGCAGCTGCGGGAAGAAGCCCGCCGCCGGCGGCTGGCCCGGCTTCCCGGCCGGCTGCTGGCCAGCGACCTCGAGGCGGCCGCCGTCGACCGCGCTCGGCACAATGCCGCCCGGGCCGGCCTGGAGGAGCTGGTGGAGTTCGCCGTGGCCGATTTCGCCGCCACCGAGGTGCCGCCCACCGGCGGCGTCCTGCTGGTCAACCCCGAGTATGGCGAAAGGCTGGGCGAAGTCGAGGCCTTGCGCGCCACCTACCGGCGGCTGGGGGATTTTTTCAAACAGCGCTGCCCCGGCTACCGGGCCTACCTGCTGACCGGCAGCCGGGAACTGGCCAAGGAAGTGGGCCTGCGGGCCAGCCGGCGGCTGCCGCTGTTCAACGGCCCCCTGGAATGCCGCCTGCTGGAGTACGAGCTTTACCGGGGCAGCCGCCGGCAGTGACCGCCGGCCACCGGCGTGGCATTGCTTGCTCCCCCCTGAAAAACAGAAATTTTTTGTTCATCCCCTCCTGCCTTCCTGCCGGCAGGGCTTTTTCTTCCCTTGCCCGATCTGGGGCCGCGACCGCCGCGGGCCGCCGTCTTCCCCCGGAAAAAATCGCCGCACAGGATTGAAAATGGCGATTTTTGGATTATAATGTTATCTAGATAAGTATATTATATATTGTCGACTAAGAGAGGAGGGAGCCGATGAAAACCAAGCTGTTTGCCGTCTCGCTGTTGGCCGGTTTTTTGCTGGTCTGCTCTCTGCCGGCCCGGGCGGCCGGACCGCTGGCCGGCCGTTTGGGCGCCCGCATGGGCTTCAGCGCCCCCGGCGCCGCCGATGAATATTTCCGCCAGTACGATGTTTTTTATGATTTTGACCTTCCCTGGCGCTGGCAGCGCCCGGACGGCTGGCTGATTGTCAGCGGCGCCGACCTTTCTCTCGGCGTTCTCCAGGGCGGTGGGGAAAAGGCCGCCATCGGCTCCGGCGGCTTGCTGCTGCGCTTTATCCGCGGAATAACCACCGTGCAGCTGGGCGGCAGCGTCGCCGGTTTGTCCAAGAACAACCTCGGCAACGCCGATTTTGGCGGCCCCCTGCAGTTCCTGGCCTACGTGGGTCTCGATTTCCAGTTGACCAGACACCTGGCGGTCGGCGGCCGCCTGCAGCACATGTCCAACGGCCATCTTTACCATAAGAACCCCAGCCTCAACCAGGGGATGCTCCAGCTGACGTTCGCCTTCTGAGCGGCGGCTTGCCCGCGCCAGTGCCGGACCGCCCGCCGCCCGGGGCGGTCCGCTTTTTTCCTCTTCCCGCCGTCAAAGTTTTTTCTTTCCCTGCCGAAAAGACAGTAACGGTCTGGCGGCCGCCGGCGGGTTTGCCATGGCCGGCGGCAGTGTCCGGGATGTTTTTTGTGAATCATTCAATGTCGGCAAGCGGTGCGGTTTTCCGAAGCGACATCGTGAGCCGCCGTTGTTTTTCCCGGCGATTAAAGCGTCAAAGTTGCCTTGCTTGAGCCCGGCAGGGCGAGTTTGGCAACTTTAGCAGCATGAGCCGGAAGGAAAAACCGGCAGGCGAGCGCCGGCAAGCGCGGAAAACCGCACCGCTGGCCGGCTAACCGGAAAATAGTGGTTCCAGGGATAAAAAACGGGGGAATTTATGGGTACTGACAATCTGGTTTTTCTGGAGGTAATCGAGTGGTTTGACGACAGCGGCCGGGAACTGGTGCACCGGATTCCGGAAACCGGTTCCGGCGAGCTCAAATTCGGCGCCCAGCTCATCGTCCGGGAAAGCCAGGCGGCGGTCTTCTTCTACCAGGGCAAGGCCT
The DNA here is from genome assembly GCA_019306045.1 of Deltaproteobacteria bacterium. Taxonomy (GTDB): domain Bacteria; phylum Desulfobacterota; class Anaeroferrophillalia; order Anaeroferrophillales; family Anaeroferrophillaceae; genus JAFDMG01. The sequence goes on from JAFDMG010000053.1 coordinate 7,161, forward strand.
ACGACGCCATCGGCCCCGGGCGCCACACCCTGTCGACCCACAACCTGCCGGTGCTCACCAAGGTGCTCAGCCTGCCGTGGGGCTTCGCCAGTCCCTTCCGGGCCGAGGTCTACTTCGTCAATCTCAAGGTTTTCACCAACCTCAAGTGGGGTACCCGGGACCCGGTGGCTTTCAAGGATTCCACCCTCGGCCTGGTGCGCCTGCGGGCCTTCGGCGTTTTCAACCTGCAGGTGGTGCAGCCGGTACTCTTCATCAACCGCCTGGTGGGCACCCAGGGGATCTACACCACCGAAAGCATCGAGGAGTACCTGAACCGGGTGGTGGTTTCCCGTTTCAACGATCTGCTGGGGGACCAGCTCGACACCATCCTCAACCTGCCGGGGCAGTATGAACAGTTGTCCACCAGCCTGCAGGCCCGGCTGGCGGATGACTTCGGCCGTTTCGGCCTCCGGCTCACCAGCCTCTACATCAACGCCATCACCCCGCCCCCGGAGGTCCAGCAGGCCATTGACGACCACGGCCGCCTGGCGATGTTCGACGACATGAACCGCCTGCTGCAGATGAAGGCGGCCATGGCCATGGAAAAGATGCCGGAATCGTCGGGGGACGCCGGGGCCGGCATGGGCCTGGGGATGGGCATGGTGCTGCCGGCCATGTTCGCGGCGCCGGCGGCCGCGGCGGGAGTGGCGGCATCAACCCCGGCCGCCGCCGAGACGCCGGCCGGCGGCCCCACGGCCAGCTGCCCGGAATGTCACCAGCCGGTGACCCCGGGGGCCCGTTTCTGCCCGGCCTGCGGCCACCAGCTGCTGATCATCAGCCAGTGCGCCCATTGCGGCAAAAACCTGCCGCCCAAAGCCAAATTCTGTCCCCGCTGCGGCGCGGCGGTGGCCGCCAAGCCCCAGCCGCTCGTCTGCCCGGCCTGCGGCAGCGAAAACCTGCCGGCAGCGTCCTACTGCAACCAGTGCGGTGAGAAACTGTAAATGAGCAACTGGCGGGTGGCCCACCAGTGTCCCCAGTGCGGGGCGCCGGTGACCCTGGACGAGGAAGTCCGCCTTTTTGTCTGTCCCTATTGCCGGGTGCGCCTCTGCCTGGCCAGCCGGGACTGTTTCCACTATTACCTGCCGGGACGGGACGGCGCCGGCGATGAAAACTTCTACCTGCCCTACTGGCGGCTGCGGGGGATGTATTTCAGCTGCCGGTCCGACCGGGTCAAAGCCCGGCTGCTGGACAGCAGCATCCCGGCGGCAACCCTGGCCGGTTTGCCCTCTTCCCTGGGCATCCGCCCCCAGGCGGTGCCGCTGCGCTTCCTGGACGGGGAGGTCGGGACCGCCTGCCTGCCCCGGCAGCGGTCGCTGGGCCAGGCGGTGCGCGCAGTGGCCGCCAGCCAGCCGGCCGGTGGCCGGGGACTGTACGCGGCTTTTGTCGGCGAGGTGGCCACGCTCATCTACCTGCCGGTTGCCTGCCGGCGCGGCGAGGTGGTCGACGGGCTCGACGGCCGGCCGCTGCCGGGACTGAGTCCGGAAATTCTGCGGCGGCAGCTGGAAGAGAAGCCGCCGGGGCCGGCCTGGAAATTGGATTTCCTCCCGGCCCTCTGCCCCGCCTGCGGCTGGGACCTGGAGGGGGAGCCGGCCACCCTGGTTTTTGTCTGCCCCAACTGTGCCCGCGCCTGGTCGGCCACCGCCGCCGGACTCCAACCGCTGGCCGGCCACCGCTTGGCGGTGCCGCTGCCGGCCGGCGCCCGGGTGCTGCAGGTGCCTTTCTGGCGCCTGCGGGTGGCGATCTCCGGCCTGGAGCTGGACACGGTGGCCGACCTGGTGCGCCTGGCCAATCTCGCCCGGGTGGTGACCCCGGAGCTGCGGCGGCGGGAGCTTTTTTTCTGGCTGCCGGCGTTCAAGGTGCAGCCCCGGCTGTTTTTGCGCCTGGCCGGCCTGCTCACCGTTTCCCAGCCGGATGACGAGCTGGAGGTCCTGGACGGCGGCCAGCGCTTCCATCCGGTGACCCTGCCGGCCGCCGAAGCCCTGCAGAGCCTCAGGATACTGCTGGCAACGCTGCTCAAGCCCCGGCGGCGAATCCTGCCGCGGCTGGCCGGCCTGCGGTTTGCCGCCCGGGAGACGAAGCTGGTTTACCGGCCCTTCGTCGAGCGGGGGCGGGAAGTGGTCGACGCCGCCCTC